>JAISWA010000032.1 GCA_031271275.1 Clostridiales bacterium
GTCAGGAAACCCGCGAACGCCGCGAGGATAAATAAATTTCTTCTTCTCATGCGAACCACCTGCCTTTCCCTTATTATGGGCAGGCGATCCGGAAATTATTCCCAATAAACAGGGAAGATTTTTTCCAGTTCCGGCAGAATATCCACGCGCAAATCCTCGGAAAAATCGCGGATGCCGTATACGTCGCCAATCAGCGTGGTTTTTTCCGGCGGAAGCTCGTCATAGGTTTTGCTGAACAGAATGCTGCCGTCGGAGGTATCTTTAAGCGTTACCTGCGTGCTGACGATATACCCGGCGGCTCCGTCCGTGTAAGTCCCGTACTTGGCATAACTTTCCGAAAAATTTAATACGTACCGTATTTCCTCCGGCTTCTCCGCCAAAAAAAACGGGGGCACGGCGCGCAGTATTTTATGATACCACGACGTGTTCCGGGGGGCGTTGCCGGTTACGACAAACAATTTTTCCCCTGTCAAACCCACGGGGCTGACGGAAGCGTCCGTGCTCTTGTAATACTCCGCCAACTCCCTTTCCTGTATGCCCGAAGCCGCTTCCCTCACCCGCCAGCCGCCGTAATTCAGCCAGCCGAAGCCGCCGTCGTCGTCCGGCCACGCGTAAGGGTACTCGGGCAGCGTAAAGATATCGTTGCCCAACCGTATATTTTCCTCGTAATACCGGAACAGGCTCTCAAAATACAAACGGCTGAATAAATCGCCCAACGAAAGCGGAGCCGCTTCCCCTCCCCCGGTCTCAATCGTTTCGATTTGCACGCTCATCTTTTCCCACACGTCCGAAATTTCCCGGGGCGTTTCGGCGGTTTTTCGCATCAAATCGTCGTAGATGCGCGCGGCGCTGAGCCAGTTTTCGTTTTCATAGTAATTTAGCGCCCGTATGGAACCGGCGAACAGCCCGGCATCCTCGTATTCCTCCGGCAATTGCTCGCAGCGTTCGGCGGCTTTCGCGAAATCGCCCGCCGTAAACGCGGCGACGGTCTCGTCATAAATGCCCGACTCCTCCAAGATTTTTTCGCAGGAGGCGAGCCTCTCCGCGGAATCCATAAAGCCCCCGAGCTTCGAGAATTCCGTGATTGCCTTGCCGTACTCGCCGGCGTCCATAAACTCCGCCGCCCTGTTGTAAACCTGTAACCGCGCGGCTTCGGCCAAATCGCCTGCGTCCAAAAAGCCGCCCACAGCGTCAAACTGTTCGGCGGCCTCGAGATATTCCTGCCGGTTCATCATGGCGACGCCGGTATTGTAGCCGTAACGGTTGCGGGCTTCCAACGCCAGTTCCGCCGCGTTTTGGTATTCCCCAAGCGACGCGAACACCTCAGCGGCTTCGGCGTAATTTTCCGCCTTCATCAAATCCGCCGCTTCCCAGTAAACCGTATCCCGCGCCTCGGCAGCCAACGTTTCCGCGTCCCGGTAATCCCCAAGCGCGTCAAAAATAACCGCCGCGCCTATAGGGTCGCTTTGCATAAGCCGGTTTGCCTCGTCGTAACGGGCGCGGTTATCGCCGCAGCAAGAAAGCGACAAAAGCGTGATGACCGTCACCGATACGACAAAGCGCTCCATAAAGGTCAGCACCCGGGACGGTTTCTTCCCGCGCCGCCGTGATACTTTCCTCATGACGCTGTTTGAATCAGTTTCGCGTCGCCCCACACCCGTTCAAGGTTGTAAAAATTCCGGCTTTCCTTATCAAATAAATGCACGATAATATCCCCGAAATCCAACAGCGCCCAGTTGGCGGAGCGCAGCCCCTCGGAATGGCGCAGCGCGTAACCGTTTTTCCCGAGCGATTCTTCCGCCGCCAAGGCAAGCGCCTGTATCTGCGGCCTGCTGCCCCCCGTCGCGATAATAAAATAATCCGCCACCGTGGTAAGCGCCCGAACATCCATCATCACGATGTCCTGACCGAACTTCTGGTCCAACGCGCGGTACGCGTCCTGTAAAGCTTTCAACTGTCTTGCTCCCTTCCCGTTTACGCCTTTGAGGTTAAACTTTTAAGCGCCGCCTTGCTCCACGGGTGGATAAGGCGCTTCCTGTCCTCGTTATTTTGAATGACGCTCGTAATCCCGTAAACCAAAGCTTCTTCCATACTAATACGCGAAAGCTCGCGTATCTCCCCAAGCCCCGGGTAATCCTCCCGGTACGGCTCGATAAAGTCCGCGAGCATCACCGCTTTGTCAAGCGCCGTCATCGCGCCGTGACCCGTGGTGTGATAGCGGATTGCCTGCAAAATTTCCCCGTCGTAAACGCCGTAATCGCGCTTGGCGGATTCCGCGCTCAGCAAACTGTGGGCGAGGTCGATTTGCGCCAGAAGGATGTCGTCCGTGGGGATGTTCCACAGTTGGCAGAGGGCGCGTTTCTTCCCGTTGGAATATTCCTTCGCGCAGTCGTGCAGCAGCGCCGCGATACGCGCCTTGCCCGCGTCCGCGCCGAACCGCGCGGAAAGTTCCTCCGCCGCCTCAATCACCCCGAGGGTATGCCGGAAACGGTCCGGGGACAGCCGGTCGGCAAGGGTCGCTTTCGCGGACTCAAAATCAAAACCCGCCGGAATACCCGCGCGGTTCGTGTATAACCGGTGGTCGCGGATATACTCCGCCACCGGCGGCGGCACCCGATACCGCGCCGATTCCCCCGCGGCGGCGCGCCTTCTGATTTCAGTGCCGGAAATATCTATCGCAGGGGTTTCCAACACGCGGACGCGGCCCTTAAAATCGCGCGCCAAAGCGTCGGCTTTGAAGCCGGGGCGCGTCACCGCCACCACCTCGCACAGGGCGAGCAGCGTTTCGGGTTCCTTCCACGTTTTGATTTCCTCCGCGGTATCCGCGCCGATGATAAAAAAAATTTCCGCCGCAGGCGGGCAAAGCGAGCGCAGCTCCCGCACCGTGTCCACGGTGTAGGAAGGCCCCGGTCTGTCCAACTCAAGGCGGGAAACCTCAAAGGCGGGATGCGCTGCGGTGGCGAGCAGCGCCATACGGTAACGGTGCTCCGCGTCCGTCACCGCCCTGTTTTTTTTGTGCGGCGGCGCCGCCGACGGGACAAACAGCACGCGCTGCGGCTTATAGGCTTGCAGCACGGCTTCCGCCGCTGCAAGATGCCCGTAATGTATCGGGTCGAAGGTGCCGCCCATTAACGCGATACGGCGGCAGCTTTTGAAAAATTCAGTCTCACGGCTCATGGGTTGTATGGTAAAATAAACGCGCGGAAAATGCAACATCGGGGGGTAGCAATGAAACTTTCAGCGTCAGAGTTAACGCGCTACGTCGAAGGAATGCGTCAGGGAAGCGAGCGTGATTTCGAGCGAATTTATAACGCGTTTCTTCCCTACGCGTATTTTGTCGTGCAAAAAACATATTCCAATAAGAACGAAACCGAAGACATTATTCAGGAAGCTTTTATCGCCGCTTATAAAAACATACAGGACTTAAAAAACCCCGCGTCATTTGCGGCGTGGTTCGGTAAAATTCTTAACGGGGCGGTTACGGGGGCTTACCGCAAGAGAAAGATAGTTCCAACCGACATAGACGATCAATTCAGCGATACCCCCGAAATGAAAGATGATTTTCAACCGGAAAGCCGTTTTGAAAGCAAGGAAGACCGGCGAAAGGTTTTAGACGCGATATCCCGGCTTCCCGACAGCCAGCGCCGAACCGTCATTGCCTTTTATTTTCAAGATTTAAAAATAACGGATATTGCGGAGAGCTTTCAGATTAGCGAGGGAGCCGTAAAAAACGCGTTACATAAAGCAAGGCTTTCCCTTCAAAAGCATTTGGCGCCTACGTTTGGCGCTACGGCGTTTACGGTTCCGCTTCCATTTATATTATGGCGCGAATACGACAATTTTTCTATCAAACCGGCAACGGTCAGCGCGATTTGGAAAAGCGTAACCGGAGGCGCGGCAAAAACCACCCCGGTGCTAAAAATAATATCCGTGTTAAAAACCGTAAGCATCAGCCAAACCATAGCGGTATTGATTACGGCAGGCACGGTTACCGGCGGCATTTCCATCGCTGAACAGGTTATGCAGCCGGGGGAACCCGTGCCCGCGATTGTTGAACTCACGCGGGCGGACAGTTTGGAAGACCTTCTCGGGAAGGAGGACGCGGCGCTGCTGACCGACCTCTGCGCGGAATCGTCAGAAGGCCGCGACAATGAACTTACCTCGCTTTTACAGCGAAACAACATTGCGCCGGATATGCAAAGCCGTTCCCTTGACGGAGCGGACCGCGCCGAATCTTTTATACTGACGCGCGGAATGAAACGCCTGTGCGTCGTCAGAAGATACGGGGCATACCGGGTGACTTACCTCTTTGAGCCGTCGGATGCGCCGGAGATAACGGAAGAAAAAATACTCGCGCTGCTTGGTGATGAAAAATGAAGCGATTATTAATAAAGCTGCTGCTAATTTCCACAATGGTATTCTCCGTCATAGAGGTTCATGCATCTTCAACCGTCCCGTCGTTTGACCTCGGTTACGCCGTAGAAGGGGACGAGCTTGTGGTAAGCTTTAACTTTTCCGGGAACCCGGGGTTCAGCACCTGTAATATCAGCCTCGTTTATGATTCAAGCAAGCTTACTCCGTCAAGCGCGGCATACGATACCCGTTTGGGCGGTATATTCAATGAGAATTTGAACTTTTCGGCGAACGAGGTCAGCTTCGTTTGGGTAAACGATATGTCTTCCGATGCGACCGGCACAGGGGAGCTGTTTTTTATACGGTTCCGGATAACGGACAGAACGTCTGGAACCGGTTTTTCCTTATCGTTTGTCAGTATTCTAAACCAGGCGCTGAGTACCGTTCCATTCTCCTACCCCTCCGCGTTGAACATACCCTATGAAGTTATCGCCGAACCTACGCTAACTCCGTCACCCTCCCCGACTCCGGCAATGCCAACCGTCACGCCGGAGCCGACGCAAGTCTTAACGCCTTCCCCTACCGCCGGACCGACGCCGGTTCCCGCCACGCCAATTCCAACGCCTGCGCCAACGCAGAATCCGCCGGTAACAACTCCAATACCGTCCCAACAGCCCCCGTCAACCTTGCCGCCGGCATCATCCGGCACAAAGGCGGAGCCGGTTCCCCCCCGGCAGACCGCGTTAACGCCTTTGCCGGACGAGGAATCGCAACCGGCGCCTCCCGCCGCGGGAAACGAACTCCCGCCCGCCACTGCGGAACTGTCAGCGGAAAAGACCTATTACATAACCAATGTGGGCAATACTTCCGGTTCGACCGTTTACCAGTACAAGATAATAATCAATCTGCCGCCTTCGCTGCGTCTGGTTTCCATAAGCGACCCCTTCGGGCGCTACACAGGGGAAGACGTCTCTCCTGTCAGCGGCGAGATAAGTTGGATATTCCAAAGCGTCCCCGACGGCTTCGGCAAACAGGCGGTAATCGCCCTGACCTTTGAATCCCCTGACGGAATTTTTCCCGCTGTGTTGAGCGGGCGCATTTCGTTTAAATATCCCCGGGCATTTAGCGAAGTGGATTCCGCCGCAAACCGGGAAACGCCCGCAGTATTCCCCCCGCCGGAAATATCCCTGCCCGGGTCCGCGCCCGCTCCGCAAAACGCGTCACTCATAACCACAACCGTACAACAGCAAAAAACGGTTATGGAAAATAGGACGGTAACCGTCCGGGAACCGGAAACAAAAATAACCGTTCCCCCCTTTTCCATAGCGACAATATCGCTCGGGTTGATACTTTGGCTGTATAAGGCGGTAAAGAAAACCCGACGAAGAAGAATGTTCAAAAGAATCCGCTCCCGGTTATAAGGGAGCTTTTTTATTTTAAAGCAGAGCAAACCTTTTTGCCCGTCGGCGCTACTGTATAAGAAAAACACAAGGAGGAGCCTATGACGGTCGAAGGTGCGGCGCGCAAACGGATTACAAAAAGAAAGGGGTGCGGGTATGTTTAAGAAAGCGGCGGCAATCTATGCCGCGGTAATGTCAGGGGTTATAATAGCGGCGACGGCGCTTATTACGGGCGCGGAGCCTGTGTTGGCGGCAAACATGAACATCACTGCGGGGTCCGTCAACGGAAACGTGGGCGACATCGTAACCGTGCCGGTGAATGTTTCGGGAAACGCCGGGCTCGCCGGTATGTCCCTGAAAATGGACTTTGACGGCACCTATTTATTCCCTGTTTCCGTAACGCCGGGGGAAGCGTTGGGTGAAGGTTTTTTCATCGACAATCTAAGCTACGCGGAATCTCCGGTTAAAACAGTGAATGTAACCTGGGTGGGGGTCAAGGACTTTGAAGGGGACGGCGAACTTTTTACCGTCCGATTTAAAATTGTGGAAAAACTGCCCGGCGAGGTCAGTTTGGGCCTGACCGCGCGGGAAGGTTCGATTATTAACGAAAGCAACAGCCCTATTACGCCCGTATTGGAAAGCGGAGCAGTCGTTTCCGGAAGTCAGGATAATACCGGGAATGGAAATAACGGCGAAAATAACACCGAAAATAACGCCGAAAATAACGCCGGTAACGAAGGTCGCGGCGACGACAACCGTTATCGCAGTGACAATACGGTTGGCGGAAGCCGCGAATACGACTCCGGCGACGTAAAAATCCCCCCGTCCCGGGCAGTGTACGCCGCGGCGGCGGATGAAAATTTCTCCGAAGCTGAAACAGCGGCGGAAATCCCTTATCCGGAAGAATATGTTCCTGCGGACGAAGTTTCACCGGAGGAAATAGACGGCACAACCGTTTTATTGACGGATTACTTACTTAACACGCCCGACGGGGAAAGTATGGCAATCCCCGCGCCCGGCTTGCGGATAGTTTTCAGCGCGGAAGCCGTCGCGTCCCTTAAAAGGCAAATTTCGGCGGACTTGGCGCTGAAGGCGGTGTTAACGCGCGGAATCGAAAAGCCGGAAATAGCGCTCGCGCTGACCGGACGAAAAAATTCCGCCGATATTAAAGGAAATGTTACGGTATGCTTCGATTACGCCCCGTATGCGGACGAGAACCCGGTTGCGCTTGCCGTATCGCGGCTTAGCCCGAAGCACGGGATAATTCCGCGCTCGCATTACCTTGCGGGGGAAATGCGCTTTACCCTTCCGGTTACCGCGCTAACAGCGGAGGATTCGGTATTTGCCGCGCTTCATAACCCCAAGCGCTTTGCGGACGTGAAGGATGCGGACTGGTACGCGGGAGACGTGCTGTTTGTCGCGGCGAGGGATATCGCGTCCGGCGTCGCGCCGAATACCTTTGACCCCGAGTCCAAAATCACCCGCGCCCAGGCCCTGATGATGCTGATGAACGCATACGGGATTTCCCCGGTTCCGGGATTAAAGGGAAACTTTGACGACGCGGGGGACACCTACTACACCGCCCACTTGCAAACCGCGTTGGCGTTGGGGCTGATACACGGAATCGGGGAAAACCGCTTCGCGCCGGACATACCCGTCACAAGGCAGGAACTGTTTACCATGCTGTATTCCGTCTTGAAACTGTTAAACGAGGAGCCGAAGGGGAGCGAAACGGCAGTGTTCGGGGAGACCCCCGCTGCCTGGGCTGAGGAAGCGGTCAACGCGCTTATCTCCTCGGGAACCATACGCGGCGACAACGGCGCGCTTTACCTGTCCCGCACCGCGTCCAGAGCCGAAATGGCGGCGACGCTTCACCGGCTGATCATTGAATAACCCCCGACGGGCGGTAACGAAGGAAAACGCCGCCCGGCTGTTCATACCGCAAGTTATACTATTCCAAGGAGGATGCGCACAATGAAGAAAAATATGAATATGTTAAGAAAATTATTTGCCCTGGCGCTGACGGCGGCGATTGGCTTTGCCGCGCTTACGCCTGTAACTGTAACGGCAGAGGCTTACGGTACAGGCAACGATGCGTTTTTATTAACCGGCGCGCCGGTTACCGCGCAGGCTGAGACGACCAGCCCCGGGGGCGTGATAGTGGGCGATTATACCGTCACCTTCCCCGACCCGGAAATGGAGCGGGCAATCCGGCTCAAATTGGGCAAATGGGACGGCGATATTACCCAAGCGGAAGCTGCGTCGATAAAAATCCTTGAAATACAAAACTCGTCTCTGACCGATATCAGCGGTATTGAGTTTTGTACGGGGTTAGCGTATTTAGGCATTCAAGGTTGCGTGAATTTTAGCGATTTAAGCCCTTTGGCGGATGCTGTCCTGCCAAATCTTACACAATTATATCTAAGGGAAAATAACATAGAGGACATAAGCCCCTTGTCCAGAGCGAATTTCCCCAATCTTCTTCAATTGGAGTTGTTAGAGAGGGAGCTCAGTGACTTAAGGCCTTTAGTTAATGCCATTCTCCCAAGTCTTACCCATTTAGTTTTATGCTCTAATGGCATAACCGATATCAGTCCGTTGGCGGACGTTAACTTCCCCTATCTTGAGTATTTAGCCATAGAGGCTTTTGGGTATTCCACACCTGACCCGGGGTTAAGCGATATAAGTCCTTTGGCGGAAGCCAATTTCCCTCACCTTTCACAATTACATTTGGTTAATAACGCAATAAGCGACTTAAGCCCCCTGAAAAACTTTAATTTCCCTTATCTTGACATTATAAATTTAATCCGTAATGAGATACAAGACATCAGCCCGTTGGCGGAATTAAATCTGCCCTCGCTATCTAAAGTGTGGTTAGACTTTAATTACTTGGACGTTTCCTCCGATTCAAACACGGAGAGGATAATACGGGACTTAGAGGCGCAGGGCATATATGTGGCCTATGCCCCTCGCCCCAACCTAATCGTCACCTTTCCCGACCCAGAAATGGAGCGGGCAGTCCGGGAGGTGTTGGGCAAACCGGACGGCGATATTACCCAAGCGGAAGCGGCGTCGATACGATACCTTATAATAAGAAACTCAACCCTGACCGATATCAGCGGTATTGAGTTTTGCACGGGGTTAACGCGCATATTTATTGATGGCTGCACGAATTTTAGTGATTTAAGCCCTTTGAGCGATGCAGATTTGCCAAATCTTTCAAGTTTGCAACTAAGCTTTAACAATATAAAGGACATAAGCCCCTTGTCCAGAGCGAATCTTCCCAATCTTCTTGACTTGTGGTTGTCCGAAGTGGAGATAAGCGACTTAGAGCCTTTAGTCAACGTTACTTTTCCAAAGCTTACTTCCTTAATTATAAGCTCTAATCGCATAACTGATATCGGTCCGTTGGCGGACGTTAACTTCCCCTATCTTGGGCATTTAGTTATAGATGGTTTACATAGCTCGGGTTTTAGCGATATAAGTCCTTTAGCAGCAGCCAATTTCCCTCACCTTTCAGGGTTAGCCTTGCGTTGGAATTCAATAAGCGACTTAAGCCCTTTAGCAAACTTTAACTTC
>JAISWA010000169.1 GCA_031271275.1 Clostridiales bacterium
GCGTCGGGCATAGGCGAACGCGCGGAAAGCGCGGAGAAGTGCATGGAAGACACCTACGCGAAAAATGTCAACGACGAGTTTGTCGTACCCACCATAATCCTTAACGCGCAAGGGCAGCCCACGGCGACCGTTAAAGAAAACGATTCCGTTATCTTTTTCAACTTCCGCCCCGACCGGGCGAGGGAAATCACCCGCGCCTTCTGCGACCCGGGTTTTAAGGGCTTCGAGCGGCAAAAGGGGTTCTTCCCGCTTTTCTATGTGTGCTTCACGGAATACGACCACGAAATTTCCAATAAAAAGGTGGCGTTCCACGCGCAGTCCCTTAACAACACGTTGGGTCAATACCTTTCCGACCAACATAAAACCCAACTCAGGCTGGCGGAAACGGAAAAATACGCCCATGTGACTTTCTTTTTCAACGGCGGGGTGGAAGAACCCTACCCCGGCGAGGATAGGACACTGGTTCCTTCGCCCAAGGTGGCGACCTATGACTTGCAGCCGGAAATGAGCGCGTACCCGGTGTGCGACAAGTTGGTGGAAGCCATTGTTTCCCGGAAATATGATTTAATTATTATCAACTTCGCCAACAGCGATATGGTGGGACATACCGGCGTGCTTCCCGCGGCGGTGAAGGCGATTGAGGCAATCGACGCCTGCATCGGGCGGACGGCGGACGCGGTTTTAAAGACGGGCGCGCAGATGTTCCTGTGCGCGGACCACGGCAATTCCGACAAGATGATTGACTACGCCACGGGCGAGCCGTTTACGGCGCACACCACCAACCCGGTGCCCTTCGTGCTGTTTAACTGCGAAAAGGCGGCGGGGCTGAAGGAAGGCGGGCGGCTTTGCGATATCGCGCCCACGCTGCTTGAAATGATGGGCATGGAGAAGCCGGAAGAAATGACCGGTAATTCGCTGTTAATTCGTAAGGAATAGGCACAAATCATTTTAAACTAATGAGAGGAGTTTTTAGTATGAAAGGCTTTATTGAAATCGTAGACATTTTTGCCCGCGAGGTATTGGATTCCCGAGGGAACCCCACCGTGGAAGTGGAAGTCACCGTATGCGACGAAGCGGACCGCCAGTACATGGGCCGCGCGGCGGTGCCGTCCGGCGCGTCAACCGGCGCGTTTGAGGCGGTGGAGCTTCGCGACGGCGGGAACCGTTACCTTGGCAGCGGCGTGGAAAAGGCGGTAGAGAATGTCAACGACATTATCGCGGATGAAATCTGCGGGATGAACGCCCTTGACCAGGTGGCAATCGACAATAAAATGTTGGAGCTTGACGGGACGCCCAACAAGGCGAAGCTCGGCGCCAACGCGATTTTGGGCGTTTCCATGGCGGTGGCACGCGCGGCGGCGGAAGCGCTGCACATGCCGCTGTACATGTACCTCGGCGGCTTCAACGCGAAACAGCTTCCCGTGCCGATGATGAACATCTTAAACGGCGGCAAGCATGCGGACAACACCGTGGACTTCCAGGAATTCATGATTATGCCCGTGGGCGCGCACAGTTTTAAAGAAGCGCTTCGTATGTGCGCCGAGGTTTACCATAACCTTAAAAAGATTTTGAAAGGGAAAGGGCTTGCCACGGCGGTGGGCGACGAGGGCGGTTTCGCGCCCGACCTTGCCACGCCGGACGAAGTTATCGACGTTATCCTGGAAGCCGTTTCCAAAGCCGGGTACGAACCGGGCGCGGACATCCGCATCGCGATGGACGTGGCTGCCACCGAGTTGTACGACGAAAACGACGGCAAGTACCACTTCCCGGGCGAAAGCCGTATGCTCGGCAAAGACATCGTGCGTACCTCCGCCGAGATGGTGGAAATTTACGAAAAGCTCTGCGCGAAATATCCCATCATCTCCATTGAGGACGGGCTTTCCGAAGACGACTGGGACGGTTGGAAGATGCTCACCGAAAAACTGGGCGGCAAAGTGCAGTTGGTGGGCGACGATTTGTTTGTCACCAACACGGAGCGTTTGCAGAAAGGCATCGATCTCGGCGTAGCCAATTCCATCTTGGTAAAGGTCAACCAAATTGGGACGCTCACCGAAACCTTCAACGCTATCGCGTTGGCTAACCGCAACAACATGACGGCGGTAGTGTCCCACCGTTCCGGCGAGACCGAGGACGCGACCATCGCGGACATCGTGGTAGCCGTTAACGCCGGGCAGATCAAAACCGGCGCGCCCGCCAGAAGCGACCGCGTCGCGAAATACAACCAACTGCTCAGGATTGAGGACGAGTTGGACGACATGGCGGAGTACCCGGGGCTTGGCGCATGGTTTAATTTGAAAAATAAATAAGTAAGCAGCGCCGGAGATATAGAAAAAACACCCCGCGTTTGTTGCTCAACGCGGGGTGTTTTTCATTAGGGTTACGTTTTAATACTGCACATCCACAGGCATACGGTTTTTCGCGGATTCAAGCACGGCAAGCAGCGCGAGGGAAGTATTCGCGGCGTCTTCCAAGCTTACAAGGAAGGGCCGCCCGTCGATAATTTTATCCACAAAGGAACGTATGCTCTCATACGCGAAACCCTTCACCCTTCCGTCCACTTTGTTGCGCACCAACACATCCGGCGTAAAAACCTGAGACTCCGTCACCTGTTGAATCATCGTGTGGCTTGAGCAGTCGATGTTTATCATGCCCTTGGTTCCCAGTACCGTATATTTTATATCGTTGATGCAAGTATTCGCGTTTGGCGTTATCCAACCGTTTTCCATTTGCGCGACGCAGCCGTTTTCAAATTCCAACGTGGTAAGGTACATATCCGGCACGTCAACGCCCAATCCCTTTAAAATGCCCTCGCGGGCAACGGAGTACACGCGGGTAACTTTACTCCCGAGCAACCATTGCAGCGTATCTAAGCTGTGACTGCCCAGAAACCAAAGGATGGAAGATTTCGCCGCCCAGGGCAGCATGTCTGTCGCCACCCATTTTACATCGTTTAACCGCGCGTAAGCGCTGTAGGTCGCGCCCAACTCACCGGCGTCGATGGATTGCTTTGCGGTGTTTATCGGCGGGTTCCAACGGTTGTGAAGGTCTACCATTACCCGGACATTGTTTTTTAAGATCGCGTCCATCATGTTGTGGACGTCAGCCCGCGTCGTGGCAAGCGGTTTTTCAATCAGCATATGTTTTTTCGCGTTCGCGCAGGCAATGGCGACGTCCGCGTGCAAAAAGTCGGGCGTGACGATGGCAATCGCGTCGCAGCGCGCCTTTTCCGCCATTTCTCTGTAATCGGTGTAAACCTCTTTAATATTGAACTTTGCGGCAAGCGCTTCCGCTTTTGCCCTGTCTTTGTCGCACACGGCGACGGTTTCCGCGAAAAAGTGGTCGTTGTAAATACCCGCGTGGGTTTCGCCCCATGTCCCCGCGCCTACGATACCCATTTTCAATTTTTCCATTGTGCCGCTCCTTTGAAGTTTTAATAAACGAATCATACCCGCGATGGTTTGCCCTCTCCATTTTAATAGATTCCGCCGCGCAGTCAACAAAAGGCGCGCCCGTTCCCCAAATTACTTTATCCCTTTATTTCTGTTATTATATAGGCGGCACAACGCCGTTCCCGCGCAACGGGAAGCAATCGCTAATTTTAAAAACGGGGAAGGTTCCTTATGGCTGTCAATTTCGGCATTCTCGGCTGCGGCAGTATTGCCCGCCGTTTCAGCAGGTTTTTAAACAACGAAAAATCCGCCAACCTCAAGGCTTGCGCCGCGCGAGACCCGGAAAAGGCGGCGGTTTTCGCGCAAGAAAACAACGCGGAGCGGGCGTGTACCTACGAGGAACTCGTCCGCGACCCGGAGGTGGACGCGGTTTACATAGCCACCGTACACAACCGGCATTACGAGCAAATAAAGCTTTGCCTTGAAAACGGAAAGCACGTTATTTGCGAGAAGCCGATGGTGCTTCACGCCGCGCAGGCGCGGGAATGCTTCGCGTTGGCGAAAAAGAAAAACCGGCTGCTGATGGAAGGTATGTGGACGCGCTGCCTTCCGGCGGTGCGGCAAGCCACGGACTGGGTAAGCGGCGGCTTAATCGGCGAAGTCAAACTGGTCACCGCGAATTTTTGCTTCAACGCGCCTTATGACGCGGAAAGCCGGATTTATAACCCGCTGCTTGCGGGCGGGGCGCTCTATGACGTGGGCGTTTACGTGATTGAGTTTGCCACCGGTGTTTTGCGGCAAAACCCCGAAAATACCGCTTACGCGGTTGCCCGCGCGGCTACGGGGGCGGACGCGTGCGTCAGCCTGAGTTTACACTTCCCGTCAGGCGCTGTCGCGTCGCTCAACTGCGCGGTAAACGTCAACGCGCCGAGCGACGGGATAATTTACGGCACGGACGGATATATAAAGCTGAACGATTTCTGGAGAGCGCAAGCGGCGACGCGTTTTGATTGCGACGGAAACGTTGCGGAAACTTTTCGCGAGGGTTTCGACGACGGGTTCCGGTATGAAATCCGCCATGTGACGGATTTGATTGAACGCGGCGCGACGGAAAGCGAGCTTATCCCGCCCGCCGACACGATTGCCTGCGCGGAAATTTTTGACCAGGTTCTGGGGAGAGGTTAAGATGAAAAAAATTGGCTTAATTCCGCTATTGATCTTCTGCTTAGTAATCCCCGGTGTCCCCGTTTTCGCCTATCCCTATCCCGCCTCTGTGCGTATCGGGCTGATGAGCTATTCCCAATCGGAAAGCATTCCCCTTTCCAACGCCGCGGTTTCAGTGGGCTATGACTCGGGCGGCGCGTTCGTCCCCTACTCTGTTTTTCAGTCCTATAACGGTTTTACCGTTCGCCCGTCGGGGGGCGGGCAAGCCGCGCTTTACGACGGCGCGAATATGGTCGCGGTGCTTGGGGAAGCGGGTAACCTCGCGCAGGTCAGGGACGCCAACGGCGGTTATATTTCCCTCGGCGGAACGGAATACCGGGGCGCGATGGAGTTCCATGGCGGGGGCGGCGTCACCGCGGTCAACGTGCTTTCTATGGAGGAATATCTATACAGCGTCGTCCCGTCGGAAATGTCCCCGTCGTTCCAAATGGAAGCGCTAAAGGCGCAGGCGGTGGCGTCGCGCAGTTATCTGCTTACGCGAAAAGGCGCGCACAGCGGGCAGGGTTTCGACCTGTGCGACCAGGGGCATTGCCAACATTACGACGGCGTCAGCAACGAAAACGCTGCTTCGATTCAGGCGGCGGACGCTACCCGGGGAATGGTTCTGACCTACAACGGCGAACCCATCAACGCCGTGTATTTTTCCAGCAGCGGCGGCGTGACCGACGATTCCGAAAACGTGTGGAACGAAGCCGTCCCCTACCTGCGGGGCGTGGGCGACACCGTGGAGCATGAACCGCGCGTCTGGACGCGCTCGTTTACCATGGGCGAAATCACGTCCCTGCTTTCCGCGGAGGGGCATAATATCGGCGGGGCGGTCAGCGTGGCAATTACCCGCACAAGCCCTGCGGGCCGCGTTCAGGAACTGACCGTCAACGGAACGGCGGGTTCGGTTGCTTTAACAAAGGAAGATATCCGCACCTTTTTCTCCGCCTCAAACGGCGGCACGTTGGAAAGCCGGAATTTTTCCATCACCGGCGGGAATACATACCCTCCCAACGCCGTGGGCGCGAATACGGTAATCAACCCCGTCTCAGCGGGCGGGAACATTCCCCCCTCAGCCCCGGCGCAAACGCCGCCGTCAAACGCTTATTTTTCCGGCTACATTGCCGTCACCGACGGTTTTGAAATCCTAAGCCTGCCCGCCGCGTCCCTTTTCGGCGTTTCCGCCGAAGGCGTCCCCCTACCGCTATACGCGCCCTCGGTTTCCGACGGGATAACCACCGCGTCATACGACGGGTATGACCCAAGCGGCTTACCCGGCGAAGCGGTTGCCGGTTCTCCTGTGCCTTCCACCGGCGCGGGGCTTGCCGTAACCGGCGTTTCCGCCGGCGAAACGGTCACATTTTCCGGCATGGGTTGGGGGCACGGCGTGGGAATGAGCCAGTGCGGCGCGGAAGGGCTTGCCCGTGCCGGGTATGATTTTTATACTATTCTAAGGCACTACTATTCAGGAGTCACCGTCGAATGATGAAACGAAGCGATTTTTATTTCGAGCTTCCGCCCCGTTTAATTGCGCAGCATCCGGCGGCGGAACGTTCCGGTTCCCGAATGCTGCTGCTTGATAGAAATACGGGAAGTATACAACACAGGCGCTTCAGTGAAATCGCCTCTTTTTTCGCGCCCGGGGACTGCTTGGTAATCAACGACTCCAAAGTGATTCCGGCGAGACTTTTGGGGGAAAGCAGCCGGGGTTCCGCCGTGGAGCTGCTGCTGCACGAGCGCCTTGACGAGAGACGTTGGGAAGTGTTGGTCAAGCCGGGGAAAAAAGCGCGGGCGGGCGAGAAAATTTCTTTCGCGAAGGGGAAACTGACCGCGAGCATAGAAAGCGTAACCGACGACGGGTTGCGCGTCGCGGCGTTTGAATACGAAGGCATTTTTGAAACGCTGCTTGACGAGATAGGCGAAACGCCGCTCCCCCACTATATCACGGAACATCCTGCCACCGCTTCGGAACGCGCCCGTTACCAAACGGTGTACGCCCGTTACGACGGCTCGGTGGCGGCGCCGACGGCGGGGCTGCATTTCACGGAAGAAATACTAAGGGAACTGTCCGGCGCGGGCGTGCGTATCGCTCGCGTCACCCTGCATGTGGGGCTCGGGACGTTCAGGCCGGTTAAGGCGGACAACATCGACGACCACCGTATGCACAGCGAATACTGCCGCGTCGAACCCGACCAGGCGGAAATTATTAACGAAGCCAGAAAAAATAACCGCCGCGTAATCGCGGTGGGCACCACTTCCTGCCGCACCCTTGAAAGCAGCGCGGATGAAGCGGGTATCGTCGTGGCGGGTTCGCGCCGCACCGGTATTTTTATCAAGCCGGGCTATACCTTCCGCGTGGTTGACGGGCTGCTCACCAATTTTCATTTGCCGGAATCCACGCTGATTATGCTCGTATCGGCGTTGGCGGGGCGGGAGCGGGTTTTGTCCGCGTACCGGCAAGCCATTAAAGAGGAATACCGTTTTTACTCTTATGGCGATTGCATGTTAATTTTATAAAGCAAAACGCCCTGAGCATTGGACACTCAGGGCGTTATTTTTCTTTACGTAAGCGTTAACCGTTTTTTATTTGTTTATCTGATTCCATACCGCGTCGCCGATGACGGGCAACTTGAAGGATTCGCCGCTCCAGGCTTTGACCATCAGGAAAATCCAACTGACAAAGCTCAACAGCCCCACCAAGCCCGCGGCAATACCGATAAGCCAACCAATCAGCGGAACCCAGACCAGATGGCCCAACACCCAACCGATCACGCCAAGGAATAACGACCAGATAGTAGACTGCAGCGCGTGGAAGCGGACAAACTTATTTTCCTTTTCCAAAATCAACGCCGCGATACCCGTTACAAACCCAAACGCGTAACAGAGCGCGCCCACTACATTTTCTTCTAAACCAAATAAAGATTTTTTCACTTTGGATTACCTCCTCGATTTATTTTTCAAAACTATGTACGCTCAGCGGTTGTAAATAGTCTGTTCATCGTAGAAGGCACGCACGTTTTCGGAACGCACATCGCTCATAACGTCCTGATTTGATTTTTCCTTCCGGTAAACGCTCGCCATTTCCGTCATTGCCGTTACCCATTCGTCGTTTGCAATCAAACGCTCGGCAATACACCAATTGATAAACTCGTCAGTCATGTTGGTATAAATATAAATACGGAACGCCACATGCTGCACGAACTGAATGTAACCCGGGTCTTCAACCGACTTCCTGCGCACCGCTTCCACGCGCGAGCCGTTAAGTATGTCATGCTGCTCAAAGAAACACGCCATATCTTCCGCGCACAGCCACAGGTTTAACGCGCTGGCGCAGCCGGTGTATTCCCAGAGAAAATAGGCTGCTTTCTTAGTTGCGTCAAATAAAACGCCTCCCATAACATCCCCTCCATTAAACTTTCTTATATTACTCCTCCGAAGTCAAATCGCTGATAATCCTGTTTGCCTCGTTGCGCCTTGTCCTGTTGTACTGCGGATATTCCGCGACTAAATCCTGAAGATACTGTAACCCCTGACCCACTTTGCTTTCATCCTGCACGTATAACATTCCGAGATAATATAGCAAATCATTCCGGAACGGCGTTTCTTCGTTTGCGTATTTTCTGGTCTTTTCAAACTCCACGGTTGCTTTGATAAAGTCGTCGTCGTCATAGGCGCTCCGCCCCTCGTCGAAGTAAAGCTGCGCCAATTGCGGATACGCGATCGTGTTTACATCCTTTGCTTTTTGGACAATATCCGCAGGCAGCCTCGTTATATCAATCCCCGCGATGGTGTCCACCGCTTCCTGAAATTTCGCGTCGGCGATTAACCCGTATGCGAACAGCACCAAATTAGTCCGCTCCAACACGTCGTATCGGCCTTCCAAATCTTCCATATCGGTTTCAAGCTGACTGATCGTTTTTTCGTTCTCGTTGATATCCGCCGTCTTAAGGTCAACCTGCGCGGTAAGGTCGCTTCTTACCGATTCCATGAGCGTGCGGTAGCTTTCGATTTCAAGGTCTTTTTCGCGGGTTAGCGCGGGTATTACCAACACATATACCGCGGCGAACATACACGCCGCGCCAATAATAAAAGACAGTATTTCCGCGATATGGAAATTGGTGCGCTTCTTTTCGCGCATGGGCAGCCGCTGATAGCTGTAATTTGTCGTGGTGCTTTGTTGCACCGTCGCGGCGGTTTTGCGCGGGCGGGCGTCGGGCCTGCTTCGGTCGGGGTACAGCTCTTTATAATAATTAAGCGCGACCGTATTGTTGACGTCTATGGCGAGCACGCGCTCCACCAACGCCGAAGCCTTTTCCTTATCCCGTTGAATCAGATAACACAGCGCGAGCAAATTTAGCGCGTCAATAAACTTCGGGCTGCATTCCACCGCTTTTTTAAGTTGGATGATTGCCATATCGTCGCTTTTGAGGCGGATATACTCCAACGCCTGATTGTACATACGCACGGCGTCGTTAGCGTGTTCCAACGAGCGCCCGCTATTGTGCGCTTCCTGCAAATACCCGGCAGCCGGGTTGTTTTCGCGAAGCAGAGACTGGCTTACCACCCATTCCTTCAACGCGTCGCCGATACGCCCAACCTCAAATAACACGAGCCCCAACAGGTTACGCGCCTGCACGTTGTTTTTATTTACCTGCACGCTCTTAGTCAGGCTCTCGACGGCACCGGAAAGGTCCCCCGCCTTTGACTGAGACAACCCTTTGTTATAAAAAAAGTCGGAAATTCTAACCGTCCCGGAAAACAATACCGTATCTACCTTACACGACGGGCAGACAGTTCCCGATTCAAAATCCTTACGGCAATTTGGACACAACATGCGCGTTCTCCTTACATCTTCACGGAAGGCTCAGTCGGTATTTTGTTTGAAATGTACTGCAATAAATCCATGACGTCTTTCATTTCGTCAAAAGGCGCGTCTTTAACGGCGTCTTCCACGTTTTCCATTCCAAGCGCGGGTTTGTACTTCTTAATTTCCTCTTTGAAGTCTATCATGTATGATTCTCCTTAATTCCCCTACCAGATACAGCGAACCCGCAACGGCTGCGACACCGTCCGCGCCGGCGGCTTCCGTCGCCGCCGATAACGCCTCAACCGGGTTAGGGTAAACATAAACTTTTTTAGGGTTTTGCAAAAGCGAAGCCAGTTCCCGGGCGGGCAGCGCGTTTGCGTGGGGAGGTTCCGTACACACAACGGTTTCCGCGTTACGGGTTATACTACCGACAATCTTTTGACTGTCTTTATTTCTCAGCGTGCCGACGACCGGAATGACTTTTTTATCCGGGTAATAAACGTTTAGAGACTTCCGCAAAAACGCCGCGCCGTCCTCGTTGTGCGCGCCGTCAAACACTATTAAGGGAGCGCCGGGTATCACTTCAAACCTTCCCGGCCAACGCACATTCGCCAAGCCTTCCCTCACCGGCTTTTCACCGATATCATAACCCGCGTCCCGCAGTGCCCGAACCGCGGTCAGCGCGGTCGCCGCGTTATCGAGTTGGTATTCCCCCAATAACGCCAAGATTAACTTATTATACGAAAAATATTCCGTTTGTATGGAAAACGCCTGCCGGAAGCCGCCGGTATATTCCTTCCCGGTCACCCTAAGTTTATCGCCGGCACGGTAGGTTTTTGCCCCAAGTCGTAAAGCCTGCCGGTTTATTACGGGTAAGCCGGAGGCCGAACCCAATACCAACGGGCAACCCCGTTTGATGATTCCCGCTTTTTCGAAGGCGATATTTTCCAACGTCAGCCCGAGAATTTCCGTATGGTCATACCCTATGGAGGTGATAACCGTAAGCGCCGGTTTGTTTACGGCGTTGGTGGAATCCAACCGCCCGCCGATACCGGTTTCCATTATGGCGAAATCCACTTTACAACGGGCGAACCAATCAAATGCCATTACCGTCAGTATGGTAAAGAACGACGCCCTGCCCCTACCCGCGTTTTCGCTGACGGAAACCACCCGGGAAAACGCCTCGGCAAAATCTTCGTCGCTGACGGACTTCCCGTCAACCGAAATACGCTCATTGATTCGCTCAAGATGGGGCGAGGTAAACATCCCCGCCTTATACCCCGCGGCGTTTAGCACCGCGCCGAGCATCGCGCTGACGGAACCTTTGCCGTTGGTTCCCGCGATATGGATAACCCTTAAACCCTCTTGCGGATTGCCCAACTTCTCAAGCAATTCTTTTGCGTCGGAAAGCGCGTCCCCTGAACGGCTTCCGCGCGCCGCGGTTAAATAACCCTGCGCCTGTTGGTACGAATAAGTCATTTTTTACGTCTCACCGACATTTTAGCATATTTCAATACGAGTGCAAGAGATGCCGCTTTTTATAACTTTTTACAGCGCAAAAGGAAACATCCTTTTTTTTTATAAAACGTTTCACAGTTTTTAAAAATTTCATCAAGCTTACAGACGGTGCTTTCCGCCCCGTGTTTTTTATGGACGACCACGAACAAATTGCCGTTGGGGCATAAATGCTCAAACGCACCTTCATAGATACGGTACACCGTTTGCTTGCCGGCGTGTATCGGCGGGTTTATGACGATGTTATGGAAGCTGCCGCTAATATTTTCGAAACCGTCGGAAAGAACCACGGTAGACGCGACGCCGTTTTCCGCGCAGTTTTTCTTCGTAAGTTCCACCGCGCGTGGGTTGACGTCCGCCTGTGTCAGCGTAAGCCCGTGGGCACCAGCGAGCGCGATACCGATACACCCGTAACCGCAGCCCATATCCAATAACGAACCTTCCACCGGCGGCATATTCCTGAGCAATAAATCCGTCTGCCCGTCCATCTTCCCAACCGAAAAAACACCAACGTCAGTGGTGAATTTAAAAGTCCTTCCATTAAATTCATAGGAAAAAGTCTGCGGACGGGACTGGAGCGTTGCGTCCGGAATAAAATAATGGCTGTTCAAAAAGGCTCCTTAAAAAAAGCACCGCAAGACGCTAACGCCTCACGATGCTTAGGAATGATTATTGCACGATTTCGACAACCACGCGCTTGTCCTCATGGATTGCCGCCGCTTTTACCACCGTGCGGATGGCTTTGGCGATACGCCCCTGCTTACCGATTACCTTGCCCATATCTTCCGGGGCGACTTTCAGTTTAAGCACGGTCGTACTGTCGCGCGTTTCTTCTTCCACCGCCACGGCTTCGGGATGTTCCACCAGGTTTCTGGCGATGATGCCCAATAATTCCCTCATTACTCAAGCACACCTGCTTTCTTTAACAACGAGCGTACAGTATCTGTCGGCTGCGCGCCGTTGGAGAGCCACTTTTTGGCTTCTTCGCCGTCCACGCGCAGCAGGACCGGGTTCTTGGTAGGGTCATATATGCCCAACTCAGCCAATGTTCTGCCGTCTCTCGGCGTGCGAACGTCCGCCGCTACGATTCTGTAAAAAGGCGCTTTCTTCGCGCCCATTCTCTTTAAACGCAATTTAACCATGTTTCACCTCCTTTACATAAAAGGAAACATTCCTTTTTTGCCCATCTTGCCTTTTTTATTTATGCCGCCGCCGCTGAAAGTCTTCATCATCTTACGCATTTCCTCGAATTGTTTAAGCAGACGGTTTACTTCCTGAATATTGCGCCCGCTGCCGGACGCGATGCGCTTCTTGCGCGAGCCGTTCAAAATGTTCGGGTTACGCCGTTCCTCCCGCGTCATGGAACGGATGATGGCTTCTATGTGGACAAGCGCTTTCTCGTTTATTTCACCGTCTGGAATGTTGGCTTTGCTCATCCCCGGAATCATCCCGAGCAAATCTTTAAGCGGCCCCATCTTTTTAACCTGCTGCATCTGGGTCAGGAAATCTTCCAACGTGAAAGAATTTTGCCGCAGTTTCTGCTCCAACTCGGCGGCCTGTTTTTCATCAAACGCCTGCTGCGCCTTGTCAATCAGCGACATCACGTCGCCCATCCCCAAAATGCGCGACGCCATGCGGTCGGGGTAGAAAGGCTCCATGTCCTCGAGCTTTTCGCCCATGCCCACATACTTAATCGGCTTGCCCGTCACCGCGCGCACCGAAAGCGCCGCGCCGCCCCGGGTATCGCTGTCGAGCTTGGTGATAATCACGCCGTC
>JAISWA010000110.1 GCA_031271275.1 Clostridiales bacterium
TGGAAAATAGCCCAAAGCCCGGACTGCGGCAAGATTTTCTTCGCGCCGGGCAACGGGGGCACGGCGTCGATTCGCTCCGCCTCCGGTCAAATCAGCGAAAATGTAGATATCTCCGTTTCCGACATTAACGGCTTGGCGGATTTTGCCGAGAAGAACGCGGACTTCACCGTGGTCGGCCCGGAACTGCCGCTTTCCCTGGGGATTGCGGATGCTTTCCGGGAGCGGGCGCTGCGGGTGTTCGGCCCGGACAGGCGCTCCGCGCGGTTGGAAACCAGTAAGGCATACGCGAAAGCGTTTATGCGAAAATACGATATACCCACGGCGGCTTACAGCGCTTTCGACGAGGTGGAAGCCGCGCTTGCGGCGCTGCCTTCGCAAAAATTCCCCTTGTGGGTCAAGGCCGACGGCTTGGCGGCGGGCAAGGGCGCGGTGTTTTGCCCGGATGAGGAGACCGCGTACAAAACGGTTGTTTCCATGATGATGAGGGAAATTTTCGGCGCGGCGGGAATGCGCGTGGTATTGGAAGAACACATGGAGGGCCGGGAGCTGACGCTGCTGTGCCTGACCGACGGCGAAACGATTTTGCCCATGGACAGCGCCCGGGATTACAAACGCGCCCTCGACGGCGACGAAGGGCTAAACACCGGCGGCATGGGGAGCATTTCCCCCGTGCCGGGCTTCGGCGGGCTGACGGAGGAAATCAAGCGAATCATGGAAAATTCCCTGCGGGGCATACAGGGGGAGCGACTGGACTACCGGGGCGTGCTGTATATCGGGCTGATGCTCACCCGAGAAGGGCCGAAGGTGGTGGAATACAACGCCCGCTTCGGCGACCCGGAAACCCAGGCGCTGCTGCCCCGTTTAGACTCCGACTTGCTGAAAGCGCTCTGCGCGGTTAACGCGCGGAAGCTGAGCGAAATAAACCTGCGTTGGAAAACAGAGACCGCCGTATGCGTAGTGGCGGCGGCGGGCGGGTACCCGGAGCAGTACGCGACGGGTCAGCCCATAGCGTTTGCCGGTGAAAGCGCGTCCGCTGACGCGGCGGTGTTCCACGCGGGGACGCGCGGCGACGGGAATAAAACTGTAACAGCGGGAGGGCGTGTGCTCGCGGTTACGGCGTTGGGCTCCGACACGGAAACCGCAAGGGAAAAAGCGTACAAAGCGTTGGAAGGGATTCATTTTCAAGATATTCATTACAGGAAAGATATTGGATTATAGGAGGCTTTTATGCGTATCATCGCGGACGGAAAGACCAAGACCCTGTACGATTTGGAAAACGGTCAGTACCGGCTCCATTTCAAGGACGACATGACCGGAACGGACGGGGTGTTCGACCCGGGGGCCAACACGGTGGGGCTTACGGTGGAAGGCGCGGGCAGGGCGGGCCTGACCATGACGGCGTATTTTTTCAAACTGCTCGAGGAAAAAGGCTGCCCCACCCATTTTATTGACGCGGACTTGGAACAGTCGTTTATGACCGTAAAACCCGCCACCGTTTTCGGCAAGGGACTGGAAATCATCTGCCGCTTTACGGCGATGGGCAGCTTTGTCCGGCGGTACGGCGCGTATATAAAAGAGGGCGACCCCTTGCCCGCCGTGGTGGAAATGACGCTAAAAGACGATAAGCGGGACGACCCGTTAATCGTGCGCGAGTCGTTGGAGGCGTTGGGGATAATCCGCCCCTTGGAGTATGAGGAACTTGCCATGATAACCAAAAAAATTTCCGAAATCATCCGGGACGACCTGTCGGTAAAGGGGATGAAGCTTTGCGATATCAAGTTGGAATTTGGCAGGGCGGACGACGGTACTATTTTGCTGATTGACGAAATCTCCGGCGGGAACATGCGCGTGTTGGAAAACGGCAAAGCCGTGGAACCGTTGGAGTTGACGCGGAAGGTGCTGCGGTAATTACCCCATTAAATGTAAAAACTCCCGCACCCGCCGCCTTGTTTCTTCCCGTGTTTTACCGAAAACCGCCGAACCCGCCACTACGGTGCTGACCCCGGCGTTTAAAACGTCGGACACATTGCTTACATCAATCCCGCCGTCCATTTCGATGTCAATTTCCAACCCGTGACGCGTGGCGTATGACGCAAGCGTTTCCGCCTTGCGAAGGGCTTCCGGCATAAATGGCTGCCCGCCGAAGCCCGGCTCCACCGACATAATCAGCGCCATATCCAACGGACCGAGGTAGGGGAACACCGCCTCCACAGGGGTTTCGGGCTTAACCGTAACCGCCGCGCGCTTGCTCAGCGCGCGGATTTTTTTTATGCATTCGGCAATATCGTCCCGCGCTTCCACATGCACGTTCAAAATATCCGCGCCTGCTTCCGCGAACATTTCCAAATATTTAAGCGGGTGGGAAATCATCAGGTGCACGTCGAAGATAAGCCCCGTCAACGGGCGCAAGCGCCGGATTACCGGCGCGCCGAAGGAAATGTTGGGCACAAAATGGCCGTCCATCACGTCGAGGTGCAAATAATGCGCGTCCGCAATGTCTTGCAGCTCGCTTTCCAATTTAGAAAAATCCGCCGCTAAAAGCGACGGCGCCAGTTTGTTCCGCATATCAGAAATTACCTTTCTCGTTTGCCGTCATCAGTTGCCTGTAACTTTCGTACCTCCGCGGGTGTATCTCGTTCCCGACCCGCTCCCGCACCGCGCAGCCGGCTTCGGTCAAATGCCGGCAGTCGGAAAACTTGCACCGCCCGAGGAACGGCGTGAATTCCCGAAACAAACCCGCGTACCGCTCACGGGGTATCATCCCGATATCCAGGTTGGCGAACCCCGGCGTATCTACGCAAAAGCCGGAAGGCGCAAGGGGGATTATTTCCGTATGCCTTGTGGTATGCCTGCCCCTGTCTATTTTTTTGCTGAGCGAGCCGGTTTCCCGGGCAGCTCCGAAGGCGACGCGGTTTACCAAACTGGATTTGCCCACTCCCGACTGCCCCGCGAACAGGGAAAGCTTCCCTTCCATCAGTTTGCGCAGCCCGTCAAGCCCTTCGCCTGTTTCGGCGGAAACGGTGACGGCGCTGTACCCGGCGAGCAGGTAGGGCGCTAAAATTTCCCCGCAGATTTTTTCCCCGCTCACCTCCGGGGACAAATCGCTTTTATTCAAACAAATCACAACCGAGGGAATCGCCGCGTTTTCCGCAAGCAATAAATAACGGTCAAGCAGCCCCGCGTCAAACGCGGGCAGCCTGACCGCCATCGTTACAATCACCTGCTCGATGTTTGCCGCCCTCGGGCGGGTCAGCTCGTTCCGCCTCGGCAGGATTTCCAACAGCATACCGGTTTTCTCAGCCGAATCGATTACGGAAAACGCAACCCGGTCGCCCACCAAAGGCGTTACGCCGATTTTGCGGAAGACGCCCCGCGCGGTACAGACGAACGTTCCCGAATCCCCGGCGGAAACCGTATACGCCCCGCCCACGCCTTTTATAATGAGTCCCGTCATTCAAACGTATGCGTGTAGCGCCCAATCTGTATTTGCGCGTTATTCGCGTCCAGTGTGTAGATGATGTATTCCACTGCGCCGCTCCCGCTGATGGGGATGGCGATGGGGAAGGTGTTTACGTTTACGCTCTGGTTGTAAATCAGCGCCGGTTCGTTGCTGCCCACAATGGCGTATACCTGCACCGGAACCGTTTCCGCGCCGAGGGGTATGCCTTCCCAAAGGGCGATGTTAAGCATTCCCTGCTTTACCGCCGGCGCTTGCGTGATTTGCGGCGGTATGGGCGTCGGCACTGTCGGGTCAACGGCCG
>JAISWA010000159.1 GCA_031271275.1 Clostridiales bacterium
CGATTACCGGTATACGTATTTAAAAAACATCATGGGACTTTGGATGATTCAGTCCGTTAAAAAGGAACTGGACGACGCGTTTTCCTTCGCGGAATTATGCGGCGCGGCGGAAAGGGAAAGTATTACGTCGGTAATCGACTGCAATTATGACAGATTTTTAGCGCCTGAAAGTATGATAAATGAAATCAAACAAGCGTGCGCTGAAAGCGGGCAGATAATACCGGACAGCCCCGGCGAACTGGCGGCGGTGGTGTACAACAGTCTCGCCGCGTGTTACCGGGGCACGGTCTTGGAACTGGAAAGGCTTATGGGACGGAAATATAATGCGATTCATATCGTGGGCGGAGGGTCTAACGCGGAATACCTTAACCGCTTGACGGCACGCTACACAGGCAAGGACGTATTCGCCGGCCCCGCGGAAGCCACGGCGATTGGGAATTTGACGGCGCAGATGATAACCGGCGGGGAATTTAAAAACCTGAAAGAGGGGCGCGAGTGTATTAAAAATTCGGTTCTGTCCAATTTAACGTGACGCAGTGGGTCAATGAGCCTGCCCGCGCAGAAAATCATGAAAAGCCTCAATACCGTTTCCTACGCGCGCCACGCCGGGGGGCCTTTCCCCCGTGGTATCGGACACGTCGAAGAAATCGCCGCGCTTTGATTTTTCCGTAATCATAAAGCTGTCTGAGCCGAACAGCCCTTCATCGACGCCGATATACTCGTCGCCCCAAAAGGAGCAGTCCTCCGGCTTAATACCGCGCTCCCGCTCAAGCATCGCGAGGGTCGCGTCTACGTTATCGCTTTTATCCGACAACCCGACTTCCAGGAACTTGGCATCGCAGGTGGCGGAAAGTTTCAGCCCGTGCGCTTCGGAAATGGTATCGCTGATTTTAATCAGTTCCCGAAGCCCGCCCCCGACCCCGTGGACCTTGAGCAACCGCTTGAGCGTTTCAATTTCTCCGCCTTGCAGAAAAAGCCGGTCGCCCCGGTCGTTATCGACCATGAGATCAATTTTGCAATAGTTAGGACGGGAGAATACGATATCCGTCCGGATATCATATTCTTTAAGCAGCGTTTGATGGATTTCAAAGCAAACCCGGTGGATTTTTAAAAGCGCGTCTTTGTTGGGGATAACCTCCTCCCAAATCACCGGCGCGCCGCCGTCGTCATACCGGTAATTGAACGCCCCGCGCCCAAGCCCGAGGAACAGGTTTTGCAGCTCGTCCGCGCTAAAATAGTTTTCAAGCTTACCGCCCGCAATATTGTCATAGGTAGTCCCGCTTATAATAACAAGCGGGATATTTTTTTTAAGCAGCGCTTTCATCGGCGCGATCACAGGGTCGGGCGCGGCTTTTCGGGACAGTACCGCGGTGCCGTCCCAGTCGAAAAAAATGGCCTTATATTGTTTAAACGGCTTCAACCGCCATATCCCCTTCGTTTTCCAGTTTATAATTTTCCCCGCGCAACAAAAAGCTTACGGGCGTATCGTTCAACAGCGTTACTTCACAGCGGTTCTCCGTTACGCGAATTTTCAGCCGGCTGCTTCGGTAGGTTATGATAAATTCATAACTTTTCCATTGACCGGGAAGGTACGGCGTTAACGACAGCTCGCCGCCGCTTGTGCGAAGCCCCGCGAAACCGTTTACAATCGCCTGCCAGGTTCCCGCCATATTGGCAGCGTGTATTCCGGCGTAGAAATTATGGTGATGGTCGTCTAAGTCCATGCGCGCGGATTCGCTGAAATATCGGTAAGCTTCGTCCCTGTAGCCGACGCCGCAGGCAAGTATTCCGAAAATACAGGTGGAAAGCGACGAGTGGTGCAGCGTAAGCTTTTGATAAAAATCATAGTTGCGTTTTATTTCGTCGCCGTTGAACAAATGGCTGTGCAGATACATTCCCAAAATGCTGTCCGCCTGTTTTGCCATTCGCTGGCGCCAAAGGTAAAGGGGGTGATAATTTTCGTACAGCAAATGCTTTTTCTCCGGCGGGATTTTTGAATCGTCCCATTCCTTGCGCAGCGGCATGCCGTCGTCCTGTAAATATACCGCCGCCTTTTCGTCATAGGGCAGATACATATTTTCCGCGATTTTTTCCCAGTGCGCTATTTCCTGTGGCTCAAGCCCGATTTTTTCAGCCAGATCCCGATACGCGGCGGCGGCGTTTTCTTTCAGCCACTTAGCCGTCTCAAGGGCGGCTTTTATATTTTCCCGCGCCATTAAATTGGTATAGAAATTGTTGTCCACAAAGGCGGTATACTCGTCCGGCCCGGTAACGCAGCAGATACAATACTTCCCGTCCCGCGCCCCGGAAAAACAGCCCACGTCCGCCCAAACCCGGGCGGTCTCAAACAAGACCTCCGCCGCTTTTTCCTTTAAATATTCCGTATCCCCGCTGACGCGCACATACTGCCAAAAGGCGTATGCCACGTCCGCGTTGATATGGTACTGCGCCGTGCCGAGGGGAACATAGGTGGACGCCTCGCGCCCGTTGATGGTGCGCCAGGGGTACAGCGCGCCCTTGGGATGCCCGAGCACCCGCGCCCGCTTCCGGGCTTCGCCGAGGGTGTTGTAGCGGTAATCCAAAAGCGGTTTCGCAAGCGCAGGGAGGGTATGGGTAAATACCGGCAGGATATAAATTTCCGTATCCCAGAA
>JAISWA010000177.1 GCA_031271275.1 Clostridiales bacterium
CGCCGTGCGCCAACACGATTTCCTTCGCGATGGCAAGCCCAAGCCCCGCGCCCCCCGTACTGCTTGAGCGCGCGGTGTCAAGCCGGTAAAATTTTTCGAATATGGATTCCAACCTGTCCTCCGGCACGCCCCCTTCGTTTTTAAACAATATTTTCACCGTATCGCCCGCGGAAGCGGCGGTTATTTCAATCACGCTGCCGTCCGGGCTGTATTCGGCGGCGTTGCGCAAAATATTGTTGAACACCCGCGCAAGCTTGTCCGGGTCGCCGCTGACCGACAAGTCCTCGGCGGCGTTAAGGGCGATGCGCTTCCCCTTCGCCGAAAGCAGCGGATAAAACTCGTCCGCCATCTGCGCCAGCATGTAATACAAATCGATTTGTTCCTTCGTAACCGTTATCGTAAGCAGGTTGTACCGCGTGATTTCGAACAGCTCGTTTAAAAGCCGCTCCAACCGTTTTGCCTTGTCGAGGGTTATGCGGACGTATTCCTTTTTCCGCCGCTCGGGAAGTTCGGCGGATTCATCCAGTAAACTCAGGTAGCCGATGACGGAGGTCAGCGGCGTTTTAATGTCGTGGGCAAGGTAGGTGACCAGTTCGTTCTTCCGCTGCTCCGCCTGCCGCGCGTCCTGACTGCGCTTTTTAAGCGTCTTGTTGATGGCGTTCAGTTTGCGCTCCATCGAAAGCATTTCAGGCGAAAGCTTTATTTCCCCTTCCTTGTCTTCCACCAACGCGTCCAACCCGCCGCTGATTTCGTTAAAGTATTTTGAAAAGTACGACATCAGGAAACGGCAGAAAAAGACAAAGCAGCCCACCGCCGAACCCGCTACGATAACATCGATATACCGGCGGATGTAGGTATAGTAGAAATCCAACGCCTGCATACGGGAATAGTCGAAAACGTCCGTTAAGGAATCGACGATAAAATTCGCCAGGCGGCCCTGCGCCAACATGCGCAGCGTAAACACAAATACCACCGCCGCCGCCGCGAGTATCACCATCCGGAAATATACCTTCCATTTCAGCGCGGTATAGTCCGGCTTTCTTTTTTTATTTTTCAATTTTGTACCCCACCCCCCAAACCGTCTTTATATACTTCGGGTTGTCCATGGTGTCGCCCATTTTTTCCCGCAGGTGCCGTATGTGTACGGTGATGGTGTTGTTGCTTTTGGTAAAATATTCGTCGCCCCATATTTCGTGGAACAGTTCCTCGGAACTCACCACGCTGCCGTTGCGCTCGCAAAGTATGCGCAGGATGGAAAACTCCGTGGGCGTAAGCTGCAGCGGCTTTTCGTTAAGCAGCGCCTCGTGCATGTTCACGTCTATGACCAGACCGGAATGCACGATAATGCCGCTGTCGCTGTTCTTCGCCGCGCCGCCGTTGTATTTTTTGTAGCGCCTGAGCTGCGCCTTCACCCGCGCCACCAGTTCCAGGGGAAGGAACGGCTTCGTGATATAATCGTCCGCGCCGAGGGTCAGCCCGGTGATTTTTTCCATTTCCGTGTCTTTCGCCGTAAGCATGATTACGGGATAGGTGTACCGTTGGCGAATCGTTTGGCAGAGGGCAAGCCCGTCAATGTCGCCCGGCATCATAATATCGAGCACCGCGAGGTCAAGCTCGGCGCTTTCGATGCAGCGCAGCGCCTCGGCGGCGGTGTAGTATTTGTATACCTCGAAATTTTCGTTATTCAAATATAATTCTATTAAATCCGCGATTTCCCGCTCGTCGTCTACCACCATAATTTTATCGGGCATGGCTCAAGTTCTCCTTTGGGGGAATGATTTTAAGCGTATACTGCTATTCTATACGAAATTATAAAAAGAAGTATGATTTATTTGCTATGGAATGGTTAAGAAATTGTGAATTCCCCTCCGCATGGAATTGCGGATAATGAAAAATTATTTGCGAATTTTTATGTATATTTTTCTTCTGTTAGCTAAACATAGTAGCGAAATAAATTCCCCGAAAGGAGCCTATTTATGGCGGCACTCAAGCAGTCGGAAATGAATTCAATCCGCGAAATGGTAACGGCGCATCAGACTTCTGCAAGTAAGCTCGGCGCGTTCGCCGGGCAGGTACAGGACCCGCAAATCAAGCAAATGTTCACAAAAGCGTCTCAAGACGCGAGCCAGGGCGCGCAAAAACTCATTCAAATGCTGTAAGGGAACAGTCCCTAAGCAGAAAGGAGCAACGGAATGCAGGAGAAAGATATCGTTCTTGACGTGTTAAGCAGCGTCAAGTCCGGAATCGGCGAATACGCGAAAGTCATTACCGAAACCGCCGACCCGACGCTGCGCCAGACGTTTCAGCAAATGCGCGACGGCGACGAGAAATTCCAGTACGACTTATACAATATCGCCGCGCAGAAGGGGTATTATGTGGTTTCGCCCAACGCGGCGCAGCAAGACCTTACCAGTTTAAAATCGACCCTGTCTCAGCGGATGGCTCCGCAAGGTATGCCGCCCCAAGGCGCGCAACCGCAAGGTATGGGGCAAATGCCGGGAATGCGTTAATACTATAGCGAATCAACTTAATTTTTGACCATCGGAAGCGTTAATGCATTGTGGTGAACGGACATAGCGTTTTCGGAAAAGAACCCGACGAACAGGGGCGGCGCGTTTTGAAATCCGCGAATGGTTTAATCGCGGATTTCGGCGCCGGTTTCGCGAAGCGAAACTTCCGAGAAAACGCAGGGAGTGAACCGTTTACAATAAAGAACCCGACGAACAAGGGCGCGCGCAGCGCGTTTTCGCGAAGCGAAAATTCCGAGCATAGCTGACGATGGTTACATACAAAGTTGATTCGCTATAATCTTCTACACGATAAAAATTTGAAAAAAATCGGTTTTGCCGCGGCTTTACCGATTTTTTTTGCTTTCACGGCGGTAAAGATATAATATAACAACCGCACGCACCGTTAATTATGGGGGGCTTCCATGCGCGTAGGGCAGGGGTACGACGTTCACCGGTTGGTAAAAGGCCGCCCGCTGATACTCGGCGGGGTTAACATTCCCTATCCGAAGGGGTTGGACGGGCATTCCGACGCGGACGCGCTGATTCACGCGGTAATGGACGCGCTGCTCGGCGCGGCGGGGCTCGGGGATATCGGGCAAAATTTCCCGGACAGCGACAGCCGCTTCGCCGGAATTTCCAGTATATTATTATTGCGGGAAACGCATAGACTGATAACAGAGGCGGGATGGGAAACGGTGAACATCGACGCCACCGTGGTGGCGCAGCGCCCCAAGCTCGCCGGATATAAAAAGCAAATGGCGGACAACATCGCCCGGGCGCTTGAAACGGACGCCGCCAACGTAAACGTCAAAGCCACCACCGAGGAGGGGCTCGGCTTTACGGGAACCGGCCGGGCGGTTTCCGCCCACGCGGTCTGCTTGTTGAAGCATATATAACACGGAGGGTTACATGGGTTTTAGAGAACAAATCCAAACGGTAAAGCGGCACGACCCCGCGATGAAGTCCGGCGCGGAGATTATACTTTACCCGAGCTTCTGGGCGGTGGGGTTCCACCGCGCGGCGCATTGGCTGTACGGGAAAAAATTATTCTGGCTCGCGCGGTTTATCTCGCAGGTTTCCCGGGGGCTTACCGGAATCGAAATACACCCGGGCGCGGAAATAGGCAAGGGCTTGTTTATCGACCACGGGATGGGCGTCGTAATCGGCGAGACATGCAGCGTCGGCGACGGCGTTACGATTTATCAGGGCGTAACCCTCGGCGGCACGGGCAAAGAGCGCGGCAAGCGCCACCCCACCATAGGCGACAACGTGGTAATCGGCGCGGGGGCAAAAGTGCTCGGGCCGTTTACGGTGGGCGCGCGTTCCCATATAGGCGCGGGCTCGGTGGTGCTGCAGGAAATCCCCGAGTGCTGTACGGTGGTGGGCATACCCGGGCGCATCGTCAAGCGCGACGGTCAGAAAGCGACGCCGAGCGAGGAACTGGACCATGTGCGGATGCCCGACCCGGTGAGTATGGAGTTCTGCAGGCTTCGCGCGCGTATAGACGAGTTGGAAAAGAAAATAGAGGAGAAAAACCAATGAAAATCTACAACACCATGACGCGCAGGAAGGAAGATTTTGTCCCCATAACCCCCGGCGAAATAAAAATGTACACCTGCGGCCAGACGGTATACAACGACATCCATATAGGGAACGCGCGGTTTTACGTGGCGTTTGACGCCATACGCCGGTACATGGAATATAAGGGCTATCGCGTGCGTTTCGTGCAGAACTTTACCGACGTGGACGACAAAATCATCCGCCGCGCGTCGGAAGAAAAAATCACCCCCCAGGAAGTCGCGGAAAAATATATCCGCCATACCCTTGAGGACACCGACGCGCTTAGCGTAACCCGGGCGACGGTAAACCCCCTCGCCACCGAGGAAATGCCGGAGATTATAAAAATGGTTCAAACGTTGGTGGACAAGGGCTTCGCCTACGCGGCGAACGGGCATGTTTTCTTTGACACCTCCAAGTCGGCGGAGTACGGGAAGCTTTCCAAAAAGCAAATCGACGAACTGGAGGCGGGCGCGAGGGTGGAGGTTAACCCGGACAAGCGCAGCCCCATGGATTTTGTGCTGTGGAAGCCGGACAAGCCCGGCGATCCCAAGTGGGAAAGCCCTTGGGGAACGGGCCGCCCCGGTTGGCATATCGAGTGCTCCACCATGGCAAAGAAATATTTGGGCGAAACCATCGACATACACGGGGGGGGACAGGATTTGATGTTCCCCCACCACGAGAACGAAATCGCCCAAAGCGAGGCGGCCAACGGCGCGGAATTCGCGCGGTACTGGATGCACAGCGGAATCATCACCTCCGGTCACAAAAAAATGTCAAAGTCCGTGGGGAATTTTTCCACCCTGCGGGAAGTGGCGGAAAAGTTCCCCTATGACGTGATCCGGTTTTTCTTTTTAAGCGGGCATTACCGTATGCCCATCGAGTACAGCGAGGAACTGCTTGCCTCCGCCCAAAGCGGGCTGACCCGTATTAAGAACGCCCGGGGGGCGTTGGCTTTTATCATGGAAAATACGGAAAAACCGGCATTGTCGGACGCGGAGAAAGCGCTGCTTTCACAGGCGGAGCGGTTCCCGGCGGGTTTTGAGGCCGCCATGGACGACGATTTTAATACCGCCGACGCCATTACGGCCATTTTTGAATTGGTAAGGTTTATCCATTCAAATACCGACGTAAATAACCCGGGCGGCGTTTCGCGGGCGTTCGCGGAAGCGTTGATGGCGCAAACGGACAAGCTGTGCGGCATTCTCGGCTTTGATTTGAGCGGCCCGCAGCAAACCGACGCGGAAGTGGAAGCGCTGATAGCCCAACGCCAAGCCGCGCGGAAGAATAAGGACTGGGCGGCTGCCGACCGCATACGGGACGAGCTGAACGCGCGGGGGATTGTCCTTGAGGATACGGCGGGCGGCGTCCGGTGGTCCTATAAAAAATGACGCGGAATACCACGCAGGATTTAGCCTATCTCGGCGACGCGGTTTTTGAGCTGTGCGCCCGGGAAATGCTCGTCAAGGACGGCAGCCGCCCCGTGCGGGAGCTGAACCGCATGGCGAAGCAATATGTCTCGGCGGCGGCGCAGTCCAAGATGTACCGGGCGGTCAGCGGCGCGCTGACTGAGGAGGAACGCGCGGTGATGAAGCGCGGGCGCAACCTGAACCCCGCCACCCGCGCCAAAAACGCGGGCATGTCCGATTACCGCCACGCCACCGGGTTGGAAGTTTTGTTCGGGTATTTATATTGCGAAGGGCGTAAGGAACGGATAACCGAAATATTTTCCCTATGCGCGGCGGCGGTACAGTCGCCGCGATTAACCGTCAAGGAGACAGAGCATGGAACAGCCGGAACAAGTTGAAAGTTTATTGTTGGAAGGCCGCAAGGCGGTACTGGAAGCGCTGAACCACCAAAAGCCGGTGGACCGGGTTTTGCTTCGCCGGGACAAGGACAAGCCCCTGGAGGGTACGCTGCGCGTAATCGCGGCAAAAGCGAAGGAATACGGCGCGACGGTGGTGGAAGTGGAACGGGGCAAGTTGGACGCGCTTTCCGAAACGGGGCATCATCAGGGCGTTATCGCCATCTGCCCGGCAAAGGCTTATTCGGAAGTAGGGGACATGCTCGCGCTCGCCGCCGGGCGCGGGGAGAAACCTTTCCTCATCGTGTTGGACGGCATAACCGACCCCCATAACCTGGGCGCGGTGATTCGCACGGCGGAAGCGGGCGGAGCGCACGGGGTCATCATTCCCAAGCGCCGGGCGGCAGGGCTGACCGGCGTGGTGGCGAAAACTTCCGCCGGGGCGGTGGAGCACATGATGGTGGCGCGGGTGACGAATATCGCGCGGACGTTGGAAGCGTTGAAAGCCGCGGGCGTATGGATAACCTGCGCCGACATGGACGGTACGGATATGTACGCCTCCGATTTCTCCGGGCCTGTCGCGCTGCTAATCGGCGCGGAGGGGGAGGGCGTAAGCCGCTTGGCTTCGGAGAAGGCGGATTTTAAAGTCAAGATACCCATGCTCGGGAAAATTTCCGCCTTAAACGCTTCGGTTGCCGCCGGGGTTTTGATTTATGAAGTGGTGCGCGCAAGACTCAAACCGGAACACCGTTGATTTATGCGGCGCGGTTTTATTTTGGTGGACGGATACAACATTATTTTTTCCAACAAGGAATTGACGGAGCTTGCGGAGCAGTCGCTGGAAATCGCGCGGCGGAAGCTCTGCGACATCCTGTGCGATTACAAGGGCGTCATTGACGACAGCGTGATTGCCGTATTCGACGCGCATTTGGTGGAGGGCGGCGCAGGAAGCGTAGAGGCGTACAACAACATCATGGTGGTTTTCACCAAGGAAGCGGAAACCGCCGACCACTACATCGAGCGCACCGCGCAAAAGCTCGCGAGGAACGAGCGGGTTATCGTCGCCACGTCGGACAGGTTGGAGCAGATTATTATTATCGGGCGGGGGGCGCAGCAGGTATCCGCGCAGGACTTTTGGACGGAAGTGGAATATGCCCGGGAAGCGGCGCGCGCCCGTTACATACACAGCCGGTCGATAAAAAAGAACCCCATCGAGCACTTCCTTGACGCGGAAACCGCGCGAAGATTGGACGAGATGCGGTACGGGAGGTGAGCGCGTTGGATGTTTTTCCGGAGGAAGGGCGGTTGGTGCGCGACGCGAGGGAAGGGGACGCGGACGCCCTTGACGCGCTTATGCGCAAGTACAAGAACTTGGTCAAGGCGAGGGCGGCGGCTTATTTCCTTACGGGCGGCGACAGGGAGGATTTGATACAGGAGGGGATGATTGGTTTATTCAAGGCGATTCGCGGTTTCGACCCCGATAAAAGC
>JAISWA010000180.1 GCA_031271275.1 Clostridiales bacterium
GATATTCCGCAAAGGGCATTACCTTCACATGCGCGGCTCCTTGGTAATATTCCGCAAAATATTCCCAAACCGCCGGAGCCGGCGCGATGACGGGCACGGTGACGACCATTCCCCGGTGAGTATTAACCAAGACCGGTGTAAACACCGGCGGGTACGTCAGCCCGCAGACCCTTTGCATTTCGGGCAAGTGCTTATGATGCAGCCCAAGGGCGTACAACTTCGCCGCGCTCGGTTCCGCGCCTTCCGCTTCATACTCGGCAATCAGGGCTTTGCCGCCGCCGCTGTACCCCGTAAGGGAATGGCAAAACAATACGTCGTCGGGATAAATCAACCCCGCCCGCACCGCCGGGTATACCAACGCGACAAACCCCGACGCGTGACAGCCGGGAACCGCGATACGGTTGGAAGCGCGCACCGCGTTTTCATGTTCTTCCGACAGTTCCGGAAAGCCGTATGCCCAACCTTCCGCCGTGCGGTGGGCGGTGGACGCGTCGATAACCACCGTATTCGGGTTTTCCACCATCGCCGCCGCCTCGCGCGCCGCCGCGTCCGGCAGGCAGAGGAATACCGCGTCGGCTTCGTTTAAAAATTTTTTACGGGTCGCCGTATCTTTACGCAGTTCCTCGTCCGGCTTTATAAGCGTAACGTTGTCTATACGTCGCAAGCGGCTTTCCAGTTCAAGCCCGGTTGCCCCGGCGGAACCGTCTATATATACGCGCATGTAACCCCTCCGAAAAATGTGGCGCTCAAATGATTGCATAATTTTAACACGCAATGCAATTATATGCAACAAAAAACGCCGCCGTTTTTAAATGTATTTAAAAATAGCGGCGTTCAATAAAAACTTCAATGTATAATTATACTTTAACTGAATTCATGTTGTGCGACCGCGCGAGCAATGTGTACGCGAAGGCGAGGGAAAAACCGCGTATAATCTCAATACCGGGGATTTCCGAACGGGTTTCGGGCATTTCGCCGTTAAACGCGATGGACAACGCCGCCTCAATTTCGTCGCAAAAAATATCGTAAGTCTCCGGCGTGACCTGCTGTTTTTGGAAAAATTCCAACGCGTCGCTAATATCAATAAGGCTGATGGTGGATTTTAATAAAAAAATCATATAAAAATACGCAAGGTGGTCCCTTCCGTATTTTTTCTTGCGGGATGGCGGCACAATCTTTTGCTTTACATAGTTGTTAATCATGGTAGAGGTAACGGGCTTTGGTTGGCTGTCGCCGTAAAACATGCGGACGCTTTCCTCAATCAAGCTCACCGCCTGGTCCATGTATAAATCAAGCTTTGGCCAATCGCCCCAACGCGGGCAGCGGTACGCCAGTATATCTTCGCGCGTGTACATGGCAATCCCCTTAACGGCTATTCGTCGTCATCGTCCCAATCGTCTTCATCGTCGTCATCCCAATCGTCGTCTTCGTCGTCGTCCCAATCCTCATCGTCGTCGTCCCAGTCATCCTCCCACTCGTCGTCATCGTCGTCGTCATCCCAATCGTCCATATCCTCAAGGAACAGGTCGTCCGGATCATTTTTTCCATTGTCGTTGCTGTTTTGCGGATGATTCATAATACTACCCCTTTCGGTATATGCGCTGTTAAAAGGAATGAATTAAAAGACCGCTGAGCAGTTTGGGCTCAAACCAGGTGGATTTCGGCGGCATGATGCGGTTCGCGTCGGCAACCGCGAGCAGTTCCTCAAGCGTTGTCGGGCTTACCGTAAACGCGGCAGCCATTTCGCCGCTGTCAACACGTTTTGCCAACCCTTCCGTCCCCCGCGCGCCGCCCACAAAATCAATGCGTTTGTCCCGCTGCGGGTCGCTGATACCCAGAACCTTTGCCATCACTTCCCGCTGTAAAATGGATACCGCCAAGCCCTCCACCGCGTCGGAAGGCGCTTTTTCCTTTAACAACAGCTTCCGCCAGACGCCGCCCATATACAGCCCGTATTCGCCGGGTTTGGAGGGTTTGACCGGCGCGGCGCTTTCTTCAATACTAAACGAAACGCGCAGCGCGTTAATAAATTCTTCGGTCGAAAGCCCGTTTAAGTCCCGCACAAGCCGGTTATAATCCAGAATCGCCAGTTCGTCGTCCGGGAAAATAACCGAGAGGAAACGCCCGCGCTCCGTTTCGCCGGTCGCGCCCGCTTTTTCCGCCACGCGGGAAGCCGCCGCGCTTCTATGATGACCATCCGCGATATAAATATACGGCACGGCTTTAAACGCTTCCGTAATCGCAGTAATTACCGCGCTGTCGTTTATCACCCACAGCGTATGCCGGACGCCGCCGTGGGTAAAATCGTATACCGGCTCGCGCGTGTCCGCCCAACCCGACAATATCGCGCGGACACCATTTTCCGGTTTCTCCCGGTACGCGCAGAAAATCGGCCCCGTGTGCGCCTCGCACGCCAAAATGTGGTCTACCCGGTCCTGTTCCTTATCCGGGCGGGTAAGCTCATGCTTTTTTATAATACCCTTATTGTATTCCTCCACGGAAAGGCACGCGGCAAGCCCGGTCTGCGCCTTCCCGCCCGGGGAAGCAAGCCTGTAAATATACAGGAACGGACATTCATCCCGCATCATAATCTTTTGTGCGGTCAGTTGGTCTAAATTCTCCCGGGCTTTCGCGTAAACTTCCGGGCTGTATAACGAAATGCCGGCGTCCAGGTCTATCTCCGCCTTATCCACGTGCAAAAAGGAATAAGGGTTGTGCGCCGCGAGTTCCCGCGCTTCTTCGGTGGAAAGCACGTCATAGGGCGGCGCGGCGACTTTCCCGGCAAATTCGGGGTCTGGCCGCAGCGCGGCGAAAGAATATACCCCCGCCATTAAATGACGCGCACGCGCACGACCGCGTCCAAAGCCTTTAAGGTATCTTCAATTCCCGCCATATCGCCGTCGTCCACGTTAATCAGCGTGTACGCGTAATCCCCTTTGCTTTTATTGACCATATTGTCAATGTTAAAGCCCTTGGAAGCGAGCGCCGAGGTAGCGCGGCCTATTACATTGGGGACATTTTTGTGGATGATACAGATGCGCTTCCTTCCGGAAACCGGCATTTCACAGTCCGGGAAATTGACGGAATTCTTGATGTTCCCGTAGAGGATATACTCGCGAAGCTGCTCCCCCGCCATAGTGGCGCAGTTGTCCTCCGACTCGGGCGTGGACGCCCCCAGATGCGGGATGGTGATAATCTTTTCGTTCCCCAGTAAATCCTCGGTAGGGAAGTCCGTCACATAGCATTCGACGATACCGTCCGCGATTGCCTGCTTCAGCGCGTCGTTGTCGAAAAGTTCCGCCCGGGAAAAATTTAAAATACGTATTCCTTTTTTACATTTCGCGAAGAACTCGGCGTTGAATTTGTGCTTGGTCTCCGCGTTGGAAGGGGCGTGGATGGTGAGATAGTCGCATTCCGCGTAAAGCGCGTCTTCGTTGGCGGCCTTGTGTACCCCCCGGGAGAGGTTCCAGGCGGCTTCCACCGAAAGGTAGGGGTCGTAACCGATCACATGCATTCCCAAATGGCGGCAGAGGTTCGCCACAAGCCCGCCAATGGCGCCGAGCCCGATGACCCCGAGCTTTTTGCCCGCGATTTCCGGTCCGGTAAACTCCGCTTTGCCCTTTTCGACCAATTTGGCGACGCCGGTCTGCCCGTTAAGGCTTTGCGCCCAGTTGATACCCGCGGAAATTTTGCGCGACGCAAGCAGCAACCCCGCGATAACCAGTTCTTTTACCGCGTTGGCGTTCGCGCCGGGCGTGTTGAATACGACGATACCCTTTTCGGCGCATTTATCCACGGGGATATTGTTTGTCCCCGCGCCCGCGCGGCCTATGGCGAGCAAATTGGGCGTAAGGTCTTTTTCTTCCATAACATAGCTGCGCAGTAAAATACCGTCGGGGTTTTCAACCTCCGGCGAGACAAAAAACCTGTCGCCGGGGAGTTCCTGCGTACCGCATTCCGCTATCTTATTAAGGGTTTTTATATTAAACATTCAATTAATGGCTCCCTTCAAAGCGCTTCATAAATTCCACAAGCTTTTGTACGCCTTCCGCCGGCATGGCGTTGTAAATACTTGCGCGCATTCCGCCTACCGTGCGATGCCCGGCGAGGTTGACCAGCCCCTGCGCCGCGGACTCTTTGACAAACTGCTTATCCAGTTCCTCGGAGCCGGTTACGAAGGGGATATTCATCAGGGAACGGTCTTCCGCCACGACGGTGCCGGTAAACATCTTCGATTCGTCAAGGTAATCGTATAGGATTTTTGCCTTTTCCTCATTGGTTTTTTGCATGGCGGGAACGCCGCCCCGTTCCTTGAGCCATTCGAACATCAGCTTCGCCATATAAATCCCGTATGTGGGCGGGGTGTTGTACAGGGAATTTTCGTCGGCATGGGTTTTATAGTTGAGCATAATGGGGGTGACCGGCATTGCGTGCCCGATTAAGTCCTCACGGATAATAACTAGGGTAACCCCCGCCGGGCCGATGTTCTTTTGCGCCCCGGCGTAGATGATACCAAACTTCGAAACATCGTAAACTTCCGACAAAATACAGGAGGAGAAATCGGAGACCAACGGCGCGGGGGACTCCGGCAGTTTGGTGAAACGCGTACCGTAAATGGTATTGTTCATGGTGAAGTGCAGATAGTCCGCGTCGGGGGAAAGTTTAGAAGAATCAATCTTGGGTATATAGGTGTAATTTTTATCTTC
>JAISWA010000251.1 GCA_031271275.1 Clostridiales bacterium
GCACTTCCACGCCCCTTAACGACAAGGTGGAGACCCTTGCCATCAAAAAAGCGTTGGGGGAACTTGCCTATAAAATCCCCGTAAGTTCCACCAAATCCATGACCGGGCAGATGTTGGGGGCGGCGGGCGCGGTGGAGGCGATCGCCTCGGTGAAGGCGCTGGACACCGGGTTCGTCCCCCCCACGGTCGGTTATAAAGAACCCGACCCCGACTGCGACTTGGATTATGTCCCCAACGTAAGCAGAAAATGCGCGGTTAACAAGGCGTTTTCCGCTTCTTTGGGCTTCGGGGGGCATAACGCGGGCGTTTTATTCCAAAAAGTATAGAGGTGCGTATGAGTATCACGGATATCGGTTATATCAGCGGCGTTACCCGTGTGCTGCGGGAAAACAACCTGACCAGACTGGAGATAAGCGAAGGGAACGCCAAAATACTGCTTGAGCGGGCGGGGGACGGTTTGGCGGTGAGCGGAGCCGTTCCGGCGGCGGTGAGCAGGGAAAGCGCCCCGCAGACGGAAGATTTTATCGATTTAAATGACGTAACCGAAGTGAAGGCTCCTCTGGTGGGCGTGTTTTATTCCGCGCCCTCGCCGGACGCGGAGCCTTTTGTGCGTATAGGCGACGAGGTGAAAAAGGGCGACGTGCTTTGCATCATCGAAGCCATGAAACTTTTAAACGAAATCACCGCCGAAACGGACGGCAAAGTCGCGGATATCTGCGTCAAGAACGGCGATATCGCGGAATACGGGCAGGTGCTGTTTAAGCTGAGCGGAGGCGTTTCATGAACCGGGACGAAATCAAAAAAGTGCTGCCCCACCGGGAGCCCATGCTGCTGTTGGACGAGGTGGCGTTGGTAGACGGAACCTCCGTGGGGAAATATACCGTGCGGGGGGACGAGTTTTTTTTGCAGGGGCATTTTCCGGGGAACCCGGTGGTGCCGGGGGTGATACTGTGCGAGATGATGGCGCAGTCCGCCTGTTTGTTGGTGGAAAACCCCGAAGCCCCGTTTACGCCCTACCTGACCGGAATGAACAACGTAAAGTTTAAGCAAAAAGTGCTGCCGGGGGACGTGGTTACCGTCCAAAGCGAAATCTTGAAGCACAAGGATATTTTCTATTTCGTCAAATGCACCGCCAAGACCGGCGAAGACACGCTTTGCGCCTCGGGGGAGCTTTCCTTCGCTTTAATTAAAAAGGAAGTCGGCTGATGTTCTCGAAAATCTTAATCGCCAACCGCGGGGAAATTGCCGTGCGTATCATCCGCGCCTGCAAGGAAATGGGCATCGCCACCGTGGCGGTTTTTTCGGAAGCCGACAAGGACGCGCTGCATGTGAGCATGGCGGAGGAAGGCTACTGCATCGGTCCCGCCCCGTCCAAAGACAGTTATTTGAACATGGAAAATATTATTTCGGCGGCGTTGGTTTCCAAAGCGGAGGCCATTCACCCCGGCTACGGCTTTTTGTCCGAAAACCCGGTGTTTTCCGATTTGTGCAAAAGCAACGGGCTTGTTTTTGTGGGGCCGGACAGCGAAGTCATCGCGCGGATGGGCGACAAAGACGCCGCACGCGGAACCATGCGGCAGGCGGGCGTGCCCGTTATTCCCGGCAGCGGGCTGCTGCGGGATGTTGACCACGCGAGGGAGGAAGCGGAAAAAATCGGTTTCCCCCTTTTAATAAAGGCGCGGGCGGGGGGCGGCGGGCGCGGAATCCGGTTGGTGCGTTCCGCGGACGAGCTTGCGCAAAACTTCCAAACCGCCGCGCAGGAAGCGTTGAAATTTTTTAAAGACGAATCCGTATACTTAGAAAAATACCTGACGGGCGTAAAGCATATTGAGGCGCAGATTTTGGCGGACAATTTCGGCAAAGTCATATGCCTCGGCGAACGGGACTGCTCCATGCAGCGGCGCAACCAGAAGTTGGTGGAGGAAAGCCCCTCCCCCGCGCTTTCCGAAGATACGCGGCAAAAGATGATACAGACTTCCCTGCGGGCGGCGAAAGCGGCGGGCTACCGGGGCGCGGGCACGATTGAATACCTATACGATAAGGACAGCCGTTTTTATTTTATGGAGATGAACACCCGCTTACAGGTGGAGCACCCCGTAACGGAAATGGTGACGGGCATAGACTTGGTGAAGTGGCAGTTGCGCATCGCCGCGGGCGTACCCCTTGAGTACAATCAGGAGGACATCCGTTTTTCCACCCACGCCATCGAGTGCCGGATTAACGCGGAAAACCCGTATCAGGGTTTTAAACCCTCCGGCGGGACTATCGCGCTGCTGCACACGCCGGGCGGGCCGTGGGTGCGGTTCGACACGGCGATTTACCACGGCTACACCATACCGCCGTTTTACGATTCCATGATTGGTAAGCTGATTGTCGCGGCGAGGACGCGGAACGAAGCGCTGCGTAAAATGCGCGCCGCCCTGTGCGAGTTAATTATCGAGGGCGTGGAGCATAACGCGGACTTGCAGACGGACATTATGATTAGCGAGGAATTTGAAAGCGGAAACTATACCACGGACACCTTGGAGAGGATACTGAAAAAAAATTAGCGTGCTGTCATTCTGAGCGAAGCGAAGAATCTTCCCTTCGCAGCTGCGGATTCTTCGCCTTCGGCTCAGAATGACAGGCAAGTAACCGCGCACCCATTCCTTGATTTTTGGGTTACAGATTCTTCGCCTTCGGCTCAGAATGACAGGGCCGTTGCAATCAGCATGACAGGGGCGTTGAAGCAGCACGACAAAGCCTTTGCAAGCAGCATGACAAAGCCTTTGCAATCAGCATGACAATGCCTTGGCAAGTGTAATCACGGGGAGGTTTGGCGTTGACTTTTAAAAAACCCAGAAATTTATTGGAAGGTTACAGCAAGCTAATCGGTTCGCATTCGGAGGATTCGTCGGACGACCTGATGGTAACCTGCCCCAAATGCAAAAAATCCCTCGCTTCCGGGGACCTGCTCGGCAGCATTAACGTGTGCATGTACTGCGGGCATCATTTTCGCATGAACGCCCGACAGCGGCTGAATTTAATCTGCGACAGGGACACTTTCGCGGAAGCGGACGGGACGATGGTTTCTTCCAACCTCATCGGCTTCCCGGAATACGACGGCAAACTGGAAAACGCGCGGCTCGACAGCAAAGAGCCCGACGCGGTTATCTGCGGGGCCTGCAAAATCAACGGCATAGCCGCCGGAATTTTTGTTATGGAGCCTTATTTTATGATGGGCAGCATGGGCGTGGTGGTGGGGGAAAAACTGACCCGCCTGTTTGAGCGGGCGGCGGCGGAACGCCTGCCGGTGGTGGGGTTCACCGTTTCCGGCGGGGCGCGTATGCAGGAAGGCATTTTGTCCCTTATGCAAATGGCGAAGGTAAGCGGCGCGGTCAAGCGGCACAGCGACGCGGGGCTTTTTTTTGTCTGCGTGCTGACCGACCCCACCACGGGCGGGGTTACGGCGAGCTTCGCCATGGAAGCGGACGTGATTGCGGCGGAACCCTTCGCCCATATCGGGTTCGCCGGGGCGCGGGTCATCGAGCAGACCATGCGGAAGAAGCTGCCGGAGGGTTTCCAACGGGCGGAGTTTTTGTTGGAAAAAGGTTTTATCGACGATATCGTGGAGCGAAAAAAACAAAAAAAATATTTGGCGCAGCTTTTGAAAATGCATGTGAGGTGACCTATGGCGGCGGCTTATGAAAAGGTTGCCCTTGCCCGGGCGAAGGGCAGGGCGACTTCCGTGGATTATATCAGCAATATTTTTGAAAATTTTTTAGAAATGCACGGCGACCGGCGGTACGGAGACGACAAGTCCGTCATAGCCGGTATCGGGTATTTGATTGAAATGCCCGTTACCGTAATCGGTATCGAAAAGGGGCACAGCGTAAAGGAACGGGGCTTCCGCAATTCCGGCTCGGCGCACCCGGAGGGCTACCGGAAGGCGCTTAGGCAAATGAAGCTCGCGGAGAAATTTTCCCGCCCGGTGGTCTGCTTTGTGGACACGCCGGGGGCGTACTGCGGAATAGGCGCGGAGGAACGGGGGCAGGGTCAGGCCATCGCGGAAAACCTCACGGAGATGATGACCCTTAAAACGCCCGTTATTTCCATTGTGATAGGGGAAGGCGGCAGCGGCGGCGCGTTGGGCCTTGCCGTGGCGGACGAGGTGTGGATGTTGGAGAACTCCGTGTACTCGGTCATATCGCCGGAGGGCTGCGCCAGTATTTTGTGGAAGGACAGCAGCCGCTCCAAAGAAGCTTCCGAGTGCTTGAAGCTCACCGCCCAGGACTTATTTAAGCTGAAAGTGATTGAGAAAATTTTCCCCGAAAGCGATAAGGTTTACGCCCACCTAAAGCAGGAGCTGTACGCGGCGTTTACCAAAAGCCGGCAGCTTGACCCGCAAAGCCTGACCGCCGCCCGGTACGAGCGTTTCAGGAAAATCGGCGCGCCGGAGTAATACGAAGGCGTAAATCTCCGATAGGTCTGATGCGCTAAAAATTGCCCACGTCTCACAACCCCATCAGCATCCTTGCGATACTGAAATATATCAGCAGCGACGCGGCGTCCAGTATGGTGGTAATCATGGGCGACGCCATAATCGCCGGGTCAATGCGCAGCTTCTTCGCCACCATCGGCAAAATGCAGCCCACGCTCTTGGCGATAACGATGATAAAGAACAGCGCGAAAGAAACCGTCAGCGACAGGTTCATGTCCCTGCCGTTCATGAAATAAATCTGCGCGAAGTTGACGATGCCAAGCGCCAGGCCGCAAAGGGCGGCGATGCCGATTTCCCGCAGCCAGACCTTTAAAATATCCCGGAACTCGATTTCCCCCACCGCCATACCGCGTATAATCAGCGTGGACGCCTGGGAACCCGCGTTGCCGCCGGTGTTCATCAGGCGGGGCACAAACATCATCAGCAAAACCGAAAGGGATTCCTCGTAACCGGCAATCAGCATACTGGTGAAGGTGGAGGAAATCATCAGCACCATCAGCCAGGTAATGCGGTTCTTTGCGAGCTTAAATATGCTTGTGGTAAGGTACGGCTCGTCGGAAGGCGTTAACGCCGCCATCTTTTCAAAGTC
>JAISWA010000280.1 GCA_031271275.1 Clostridiales bacterium
ATTTTCACGGAGGGTTTTCGGCTTTTAGGAAACTCGTCAGCAAGAACGGCTTTATCATCCTTCCAATTAGAGATGAGCATATGGAAAAGCTGTTTGAATTGCCGCTGTTACACCGTGACTCGTTTGACGATCTTTCACAATAAAAGGTGAGTAATGATTAATGATTTAGTATTAATCAGGGAAAGAGGCTTTGATGCGCTTTTAAAAGAATTAGGACCGTCAGGTACGGCACGATTTACGCGCCAGTTTGATAATGGAAGTGGAAATTATACCGAAGAACGTGAAGAATTGTTAAAAGACGTTACTTTAGACGAGATAGTTAAAAGCATCAAAGCGCAAAAAGGAGAATCGTCAATTTCAGCGAGACAGAAGTGACTTACAGGGAAAACCCATAAGAATATTGCGGCATGGGTTTGCGGATGTTACAGATGAAGCGCAATGAAGGTCAATATATTTATATTGGACGGTGATAGAAAGTGATTAGATTGCAGGGAAAAGACATATATCTTGCTGCGCTTGAACGTAAAGACTGTAAAAAAATATGTGAGGATAATGAATACGATTTTAATAATCCTGTTGAACCAATATTATTGGGGTGGTCTGTCGAAAACGCTGATGAATGGTTTGATGAAATACAACGATTGCTAAAAGCCGATGTTAACATTCGCGTTGGTATTTTTCACAAAGATGGGACAATAATCGGGGATGTGGCTTTACAAGGCATAGACCGGGCGAACCGTTCTTGTTCTCTTGGAATAGGCATGGCTAAGATAGAAAATCGCAACAAAGGTTATGGTACTCAGGCGCTGCGTCTTATATTAGAATATGCCTTTTTAAATCAAGGTTTTGAGCGGATTACTGCCAATACAATGGAAATAAATATCCCCATGCAGAAGGCGCTTGAAAAGTTGGGTTTTATTTTAGAAGGGCGGGAACGGAAAGCAGTTTATTTTAAGGGACAAAAATATGATAATTTAGTTTATAGTCTGCTTACCGATGAATACACTCAGCTATAATCTGAATTCCCCCATAACTACTTAGAAATATCAGCAGCAAGTGTATATACTTTATGTTCAATGAAATTTGTATATATGAAGCGAAGATTGAAAAACAGGACGAGATTGAAGTGTTGATGAAAGAGGTTGCGGCGTTTTATCTGTCGCAGCCGGGAGTTGCGGACGTAAAATATATTAAGCGCACACACCGGAAAAACTGCGAACGTAAGCTAAATACTTCGTTTGACGCTTCGCAAAAATCGCGAATTGACAACTGTAATACTAAGTGTAAATAAATAACTATGATTTGAAAAAGAGGCGATAAGTATGTCATCACAATCTACTCTTAGTGTCATTCTTGATTCAAAGTTAAAAGAAGAAACGTCAGCGGCGTTAGAAAAGATAGGGTTGGACTTTACAACGACCATTACGGTTTATTTTGACCAGATTGTAAGGGGAAGAAAAATACCCTTTGAAATATTAAATTCAAAATATTATTCAGTTGAGGAAGTGGTTGGCGCCAATTGGCGCGAGGATGTTGATAGTATTGAGGATGAATGGGAATGAAGTATATACCCCCAATTTACTGCTTTCTCGAAATCCGATTATGCTAAATTGGATGGTAGCTAGAAGAAGCAAGTTCATAAATTCTTGATAAAAATAGAAGAAAACGGAATGAATACTGGTCAACCATTGTATGGAGTATTATGGGATTGCCGCAAACTAAAACATAAAAAATTAGGGTTAAGAGTGATATTTCGTCAATCCCCAGAAGGTATTGAAATAATAGAAATCGTGGTTATTGGAAAGCGGGAAGATGATGAAGTTTATGAAACCGCCATCGAAAGGTTAGGCAGAATTTAGGTATACCCTTCGTTCGCCTTGTTCTTTAAAGCAGACTTAGAAAGATAAGGTGAACTCGCAAAATTTATATACTGAGGGGCTGAATGACAAGTGGATTGCAAAAGCGGTAGGTGGGCCGAACAGATATTAGAGGCTCAACATGACGACGGCACATGGGGACTAATGTTTCACTCTATGGTATTGAACCAATCATCAGCAAAGCGGCCGCTTACCACCGAACAGTCTTTGTTTCGCCTAAAGGCTTTGGGCTTTGATATAAACGATGAGCCGATTCGTAAAACTGTCGATTGTATGAAGGCTTGTCTTCGTGGTGAAAGGAAGATAGACGATTATTGGGAAAAAACACATGACTGGACTCTGTTTACAAAGCTTATGCTGTCAGCTTGGGTGAAAATATTTGATCCGTCTTTCGACTTATCTCTGTCCTTTGAGCGGCAGTGGTCTGATGTTATTGGAAATGCCTTTGCGAGCGGAGTTTTTAATCAGGATGATTACGTAAAGGCTTATATATCACAATTTAGTAAAAAGCCTAGGGGAGCCAGAGAAATTGATTTTGTAGATTTTTATCACATATCGTTGCTGCAAGGAATATTAACACAGGAAATTGAAAGTCTGCTACTGGATTATATAATCTCGAAACCTGACGGAATTTTCTATATCTACAGGAAACCTCTTAATAAATTTCCGGTAACTTTCTCATCGAAAGAATCAAGCCACTATTTAGGCGCATTGGAGTTACTGGCGGGATATGAATCGGCTAAAGACAGACTGGGATTTGCGGTCGATTGGCTTAATGAAAACAAGGATGAAAACGGACAGTGGGATTTTAGTTCAAAGTCAAATGACAGTGCTTATTTTCCGCTTTCGGATTCATGGAGGAACGCCAAGGACAGAAAAGTCGACTGTACAGAACGGGTAAACATGTTTTTACGAAAGATTTGCTTGTAGTTGCCTAACGAGCGGTAAAAGCATTTTCTTCATCTTATTCCCCAAAGACGGCTTAGAAAGAAAAGGCGAACGCAGGGTATTTATATTTCGGAGGTAGATATGAAGAATATTAAGAGAGTGCTTATCGGAGGATTTTTGTTTGTTGGTGGTGCAGTGATTATGAATATCGCCCACTCTGGCAATACCATTCCGCAGATTGGCGGAGTTATTGCTTTATTAGGCTTATTTGCATTGCTATATTCTTTTTTCAAACCCGACAATGATAAACAAGCATAATGCCGTGTTCGCCTTGTTCCCCGTAGGCGCAAATAAATAATCATAATTTGAACAGAAAGGAAAACTACGATAGTGATTAAGTTATATACGAAAAGTTTAGTCTTAAAAACTACACAGCAAAACGATTTAGATGCGGTTGCCGCTATTTGGGGCGATAAAGAAGGCGGTAAATATCTGGCTGACCCTTATTATCAAAGCGGTGAAGAATTGACGGTTATCCTTGAGGAAACGCCCGAATGCCCTGATTATTATTTTGTTGCGTCTCTTTTAGACGCTAATGACGTAATGGCTACATGCAGCTTAGGGATGGAAAACGATGGTTCCGGTACATGGCTTATTGGATATACCGTTAAAAAGGATTATTGGGGTAATGGCTATGCGGTTGAAATGGTCAACGCGCTAATTGATTTTGCTCGAAACAAAGGCATCGATGTAATTACCGCTCCGGTAGCGCAGGAAAACAAGGCTTCAAACCGCGTTATGCAAAAATGTGGGTTTTACATTGACAGCGAAAGCGCGTTCAAAAAAAGCGGTACGGACATTACCTATCCTTCGTTTATTTACAAGAAGCATTTAATATAATTGTTAAGGAAGATACCCCTTGGAAATAGTCACCCTCGCCATTTTGCTTTTATTATGCGCCCTTGCCGCCGCCAATATATTCATAACCCTCCGGAACGGCAAAGACAAACGGCTGCATCACTTTGAAAAAACCTTCGACACCGCGTTTAGTAAAAACGACAGCCTGATTCGCGACGAGTTTGTGCGGAACAGGGAGGAAACCCGCCGCGCGCTGAAAGAAAACCGCGAGGAAAGCGGAAAAGCCTCCCGGGAAACCCGTGAGGAATTGAGCCATTCGGTCAAGGCGCTTTCGTCGGAGCTGTCGCAGAGCGTCCGGGGGTTTTCCGATTCCCAGCAGCAGCAGTTCGACATGTACGCCAAACAGGTGAAGAACCTGACCGATTCCTTCGAAACGCGTTTAAAAGAAATCCGGGAAGACACCTCCAAGCGGTTGGACGAAATGCGGAAAACGGTGGACGAAAACTTGAAAGATACCGTGGAAAAACGCTTTAACGATTCTTTCAAAATGATAAGCGAGCGTCTTGAACTGGTACATAAAGGGCTTGGGGAAATGCAAACGCTTGCCACGGGGGTGGGCGACTTAAAGCGGGTGCTGACCAATGTGAAAACCCGGGGCAATATCGGCGAGTTTCAACTGGGCGCTATTTTAGAGCAGGTGTTGATACCCGAACAGTTTGAGGCGCAAGTGGCGGTAAAGCCCGGTTCCGGCGAGAGGGTGGACTTTGTCATTAAGCTGCCGGATAAAAACAGCCTCGATAAAACGCTGCTGCTTCCGGTGGATTCCAAATTCCCCATAGACGACTACGAGCGGCTGATTGTCGCTTACGAAGCGGGGGGACAGGAACAGGACCGCGCCGCCAAAGCCTTTGAGGACGCCGTGCGTAAGTGCGCGAAAAGCATCCACGAAAAATACATCAACCCGCCGGACACCACTAACTTTGCCATCATGTTTGTCCCCACCGAAGGGCTGTACGCCGAAATAGTGCGCCGCCCCCATCTGTTTGAAAGTTTGCAGCGGCAGTATCAGGTAACCGTCGTGGGCCCGACCAACCTCGCCGCGTTTTTAAACAGCCTGCAAATGGGGTTCAGAACCCTTGCCATCGAAAGGCGTTCCAATGAAGTATGGGCGCTGCTCGGCGCGATTAAAACCGAGTTCGGGAAATTCGGCGGCGTGTTAAATAAAATAAAAGACAAGTTGGATTCCGCGTCCAACGAAATTAAAAACGCCGGTACCAGAACCCGCGCCATCGAAAGAAAACTGCGGGGCGTGGAACAGCTCCCGGCAGAGGAAAGCGCGTCGCTGCTTGATATGGAAAGCATAGAAAATGAGCGCGAGCCGCTTGAATAGCGTCAAAATAATCCACCACCCAATCCTGAGAATGAAAAGAGGTTTACCCCATGATTTGGAACCCCGAAATCGAGACCGCTTCCCGCAACCGCGTGCGCGCGGTGCAGTGGGAGCGTTTGCTTAACACCGCAAACCATGTCTACAAAAACGTCCCCTTCTACCGCGAGCGGCTCAACGCCTGCCATCTTCCCCCGGAGCGGTGGTCGTCCCCCGGGGATTTGCAAAAGATTCCCTTTACCACGAAGGAAGATTTGCGTTCATACTACCCTTACGGGTTATTCGCGGTGCCGCGCAAGGAAGTGGTGCGCATTCACGCGTCCAGCGGCACCACCGGCAAGCCCACGGTAGTCGGCTATACCCGCGCCGATTTGGACATGTGGAGCGAATGCGTCGCGCGTTTGGTTTGCATGGCGGGCGGAAGGTCCGGCGACATCGCGCAGATTTCTTTCGGGTACGGGCTGTTCACCGGCGCGCTTGGGCTGCATTACGGGCTTGAAAAGGTGGGCGCGGCGGTTATCCCCATATCCTCGGGCAACACGGAAAAGCAGTTGATGGTCATGCAGGATTTTGAAACGACCATTCTGGTCTGCACCCCGTCTTACGCGCTGTACCTTTCGGAAACGGCGGAGAAGTTGGGTATCGATTTGGAAAAACTGAGCCTTCGCATCGGGATGTTCGGCGGCGAGGGGCATACGCTGGAAATGTCAAAGGAAATCGAGCGCAGGCTCGGCATTCTCGTCACGGAAAACTACGGGCTAAGCGAAGTGTTGGGGCCCGGCGTTTCCGGCGAGTGCCCCTACAAAACCGGAATGCATATCAACGAGGATTATTTTTTACTGGAAATTATCGACCCCGTCACGGGGGAGGTGCTGCCGGACGGGGCGGAGGGCGAGTTGGTCATCACCACGCTGAAAAAGGAAGCTTTCCCCATCATACGCTACCGCACCCGGGATATAACCTCCCTGCACTACGAGCGCTGCGAATGCGGGCGCACTTCCGCGCGTATGGCGAAGGTCAAGGGCCGCAGCGACGACATGCTGATTATTAAGGGCGTCAACGTGTACCCTTCCCAGGTGGAAAGCGTCATCGTCGGGATGGAGCACATCAGCCCGTACTATCAGCTTGTGGTCAAAAAAGACGGCTATACCGACGTACTGGAAGTGCATGTGGAACTGGTGGACGACAAACTGTTGGAAAGTTTCAGCGAGCTTGAAAAATTGGAAAAGACCGTGAAGGCGCAGTTATACAGGGTACTCGGGTTGGACTGCCATGTGCGGCTGCGCGAGCCGGGTACGATGGAGCGCACCGCCGGTAAGGCGAAGCGGGTGTTGGATTTACGTTGAAAAAGGAGTCTTGAATGAAAAAATTGTTACTGGGCAATGAGGCAATCGCCCGCGGCGCGTATGAAGCGGGCGTAACCGTGGCGGCGGCTTATCCGGGTACGCCGAGCACGGAAATTACGGAGTACATAGCGGCGTATGACGAGATTTACGCGGAATGGTCGCCCAATGAGAAAGTCGCGTTGGAAACGGCGTTCGGCGCGTCCCTCGCGGGGGCGCGGGCGATTTGCGCCATGAAGCATGTGGGGCTTAACGTGGCTGCCGACCCGTTGTTTACGGCGTCGTATACGGGCGTCGGCGGCGGGTTGGCGGTTTGCGTGGCGGACGATCCGGGAATGCACTCCTCGCAGAACGAGCAGGATTCCCGGCATTACGCGGCGGCTTCAAAAGTTTTAATGCTTGAGCCGTCCGACTCCGCCGAGTGCCGCGCCTTTACCGTGCAGGCGTTTGAGCTGAGCGAGAAATTTGACACGCCGGTTCTGCTTCGGCTTACCACCCGCGTTTCCCACTCGAGAAGCTTATCGGAAACGGGGGAGCGGGCAGCCTTTCCGAATAAAAAATACGAAAAAAATATCTTAAAAAACGTGATGATGCCGGGGATGGCGCGCGCCCGGCACAAAATCGTGGAGCAAAGGATACGCGATTTAACGGAGTACGCGGAAACCTGCGGGCTTAACACCGTGGAAATGAACGAGAACCCTCCCCGAAGCCGGAAATTTGCTTCCGAGGAGGCGCATAATAATTTTTCACCGTCCGCCGGAACAGCGCGGAAGATTGGCGTAATCACTTCCGGTATCGCGTATCAGTACGCCAGGGAAGCCCTGGGGGACAGCGTTTCTTACTTAAAGCTCGGCATGGTCTACCCGCTGCCGGAGAAAAAAATAACCGGCTTCGTTTCTTCGGTGGATATTTGCTATGTCATCGAGGAACTGGACCCCGTTATCGAAAACCATTGCAAACGGCTCGGGCTTAACGTGTTGGGCAAGGAAGCCTTTTCCGACGCGCCGGGTAAAAACCCGGGCGTTCAATACCCCTCCGCCCTGCTCGGCGAATACACGGCAAGCCATATCCGGGAAGTCGTTCTGGGCGAAAAACCCGAAGCTTTTTCCGTCAGCGAAAAAATCCCCGACCGCCCTCCGGTCATGTGCGCGGGCTGCCCCCACCGGGGCGCGTTCCATGTGCTTAACCAGTTGAAGCTGACCGTGACCGGCGATATCGGCTGCTATACCCTCGGGGCGCTTCCGCCGCTGTCCGCCATTGACGCGTCCCTTTGCATGGGCGCGAGCATCGGAATGGCGCACGGCATGTCAAAGGCGGACGCGGGTCTTTCCAAAAAGACGGTGGCGGTAATCGGCGACTCCACTTTCCTGCACAGCGGAATCACCGGATTGATGGACGTGGTGTACAACAGGGGCAGTTCCGTGGTGATGATTCTGGACAACCGCATCACCGGAATGACCGGGCATCAGGACCACCCCGGCACGGGCAGAACCATCAAAGGCGAACCCGCCAACGCCGTCAGCCTTGAAAAAATCTGCGAGGCGGTGGGCGTAAGGCGGGTTAATGTCATTGACCCCTTCGATATTGACGGGTTAAAGAAACTGCTCAAACAGGAATTAGAAGCGGACGAGCCTTCCGTAATCATAACGCGCAGGCCGTGCCGGCTGCTTATCAAAGCGGAGCAGCCGCGTTTTAGCGTAAGCCGCGAAGCCTGCAAAAATTGCGGGCAGTGTATGAAAATCGGGTGCCCCGCCATCTCGAAGCAAGAAAACGCCGCCGTCATCGACGGAACCCTTTGCGCCGGGTGCGGGCTGTGCGCGGGCATTTGCAAGTTTAAGGCTATCGCAGCAACGGAGGTGAGCGTATGAATGCCGCGAGCATTGTAATCGCGGGCGTAGGCGGGCAGGGGACGCTGCTCGCCAGCCGCATCATCGGCGGCGCCGCCATCAAAAGCGGCTGCGACGTTAAGGTTTCGGAAGTACACGGAATGTCTCAGCGCGGCGGAAGCGTAATCACTTTCGTGCGTTACGGCGACGGGAAAGTCAGCTCGCCGGTTATCGATTCCGGTCAGGCGGACGCGGTGTTGGCGTTTGAGCTGTTGGAGGCGTACCGCTGCGTGCCTTATGTAAAAAAAGCCGGCGGGCGCATTATCGCCAACTTGCAAAAGTCCGACCCCATGCCGGTCATCACCGGCGCGATGGATTTCCCGGAAAATATTCCGGAAAAAATACGCGGGTTGGGCATTCCGTTGGACTTGCTCGACGCCACGGCGCTTGCGGTAAAATCCGGGAACAGCCGCGCGGTCAACGTGGTGCTCATAGGGCGGCTTGCGGCGGCGCTTTCCTTCCCGAAGGAAATCTGGCTTGCCGTTTTACGGGAGACGGTAAAGCCCGCGTTTTTGGAAACCAATGTAAGCGCCTTCGACGAAGGGTATTACTACAAAGGCAAATAATATCTATACATGTGATGAGGGATATTTATGAATGAGGCACGAACGGAAAAGTATTGGAACAGAACGGTGGAAACCATGGGCCGCGAGCAGTTGAACGCCCTGCAGGAGGAACGCCTTCGCGGGTTGGTCAACCGCGTGTACACCCATGTTCCCTATTACCGCGACAAAATGCAGCAAATCGGGCTTCAGCCCGGGGATATCAAAACACTGGCGGATTTGAAGAAGCTGCCCTTCACCACCAAGACCGACTTGCGCGATACCTACCCCTTCGGGATGTTCGCCAGTCCCATGGAGGATATTGTCCGCATTCACGCGTCAAGCGGTACCACGGGCAAGCAGACGGTAGTGGGCTACACCTACAGGGATGTGGACACTTGGGCGGAGTGCATGGCGCGCTGCCTGGTGATGACCGGGGCGGACAAAGATTCCCGCGTGCAGGTCTGTTACGGGTACGGGCTGTTTACCGGCGGGCTCGGCGCGCACTACGGCGCGGAAAAGCTCGGCGCGGTGACGATTCCCGCGTCGTCGGGCAATACGCAGCGGCAGATTACGATGATTAAGGATTTCGGCACCACGGTGCTATGCTGCACGCCTTCCTACGCGCTGTACATCGGCGAAACCATGCGGGAGATGGGGATTTCCCCGGACGACGTAAAACTGGAAGCCGGATGTTTCGGCGCGGAGCCGTGGAGCGAGAACATGCGCCGGGAAATCGAGCGTATGCTCGGGCTTAAAGCCTATGACATCTACGGGCTCAGCGAAATTATGGGCCCCTCCGTCGCCCAGGACTGCCAGTACCAACAGGGCTTGCACGTCTGGGAAGACTGCCATATCGTGGAGATTGTGGACCCGGACACCGGCGAGGTGCTGCCGGAGGGAAGCACGGGCGAGTTGGTGTTCACGACCATTAACAAGGAAGGCTTCCCGCTGATACGCTACCGTACCCGTGACATCAGCGCCCTTGACTACGGCGTGTGCGAATGCGGGCGCAGCCATGTGCGCATGATGAAACCCTCGGGGCGTTCGGACGACATGCTGATTATCCGCGGGGTGAACGTTTTCCCGTCGCAAATCGAGAGCGTGCTGCTTAACATCGGCGAAGCGACGCCCCACTATCAGATTATCGTTGACCGCGTGAACAATCTGGACATTATGACCGTGGAAATTGAGGTTTCCGAGACGCTGTTCTCCGACCATGTGAAGGGGATGGAGCAGTTGGAAAAAACCATCAGCGGGCAGATTGAGTCGGTGCTTGGCATCACAAGCAACGTGCGGCTCGTGGAGCCGAAATCCATCACCCGCAGCGAAGGCAAGGCGAAGCGCGTAATTGACAAGCGGAAATTATAATACCTATTAAAAGACAGGGGATGAGCGAATGATTAAGCAACTTTCTGTTTTTGTGGAGAATAAACCCGGCCGCCTCGCAGAGGTAACGGGCTGCCTTTCCGAAGCGGGCATCAACATTCACGCGCTGTGCATCGCGGACACGACGGACTTCGGAATACTGCGGCTAATCGTAGCCGACGCGGACGCGGCGAAAGCCGTGCTGAAACAGCGCGGCCTTACGGTCAAAACCACGGAAGTCGTGGGCGTGGCGCTTACGCACAAGCCGGGGAGCCTTTACAGCGTCTTGTTGGAGCTGGAGAAGGCGGACGTTTCCATCGAGTACATGTACGCGTTTACCAGTCGTTCGATGGAGTACGACGCGATTGTGGTGTTCTGCCTCGCCGACCAGAAAAACGCGTTGGAAAAATTAAAGGGGCACCGCATTCCGTTTATAGACGCGGAAGTGATTAAGAATATGAAATAAGGTTTCGCTATAATTAATTTTTATCTTGATTTTACGCGTATGGCGCCGATAATACACCTGTAAGGTAACTTATATGCGCCGCATATATAAAAAAACTAAGGGAGGCCGGACAAAATGAAAACGTTATTTTTAACTGATAAAATCATTTTGCCCGGATAAGCGTACCCTTCCCATACGCCTTTTCGCGCCGCTGATTTTGTCAGCGGCGTTTTGTTTTTCCGGCAACGGAGGTAAACCTTGAAAAGGCTGCTGTTCTATTTGAACCACATCACCGAAAGCAACACGGCGACGTTCCGCTATACCGTAAAGGCAGACGGAAAACCCGTCCAGAAAGAAATTTATGACGGCGAGTGCAATGTCGTTTACTTAAAGCCTTCCGGAGAGGCGGTGACCGATCGGGAAGGCACGCGCCGTGAGCCTGCGTATTGGCGGGACGGTATTTCCTATACCTTTGAGCGCACAGACCGCCTTTCGGTTTCGCGCCCCACGGTCATCGTCTCGATACCCGCGGAGCGTCTCGGCGTTACGGAATTCACGCCCGCCGCCGCCGACTGCTGCCTGCGGGAAATCGCGCCGTATTTTGACGGGGTAAACGAAAAATACGCCAACAAATCCCGCCCCGACAGCGACAACGGAAAGTTCTTCCTGCACAAGCCGGGCGGCGAGGTGCTGCTTCGCAACGGGGCGTATTTTTCCCTTTGCCCCGCGAAGGATTATGAAAACGGTTCCGGCGCGGAAATTTACGTCACCAAATTTCTCGACGCGCCCCCCGACCGGATGTGCCTTTGCGTCCGCATGGAAATACAACTGCCCCATGGCAAGCTCAACCGGGCGAAAAAAATGCTGACCGGACATTTGCCCGACGAAACAGAGCGCTTCGTCCGGGAATTTGACCGGGAAAAATTAGCCGAAGCGCTGGCGTTGGAGAAAACGCAGCATGAAATCCGGCAATTCCTGCGGGAAAACCCGTATTGCGCGTTTATCGCCAACGGAAGCATCCTCGCGCGGGAAAAGGGAACAGACCTTCCCATGGCCGCTTCCATCCCGTTTAAGAGCGCGCCGGAAGACGAAATCGAAATTGCCGGCGTGCGCGGCATGGGCGTTAAGCGCGGCGTTACCGTAATCACCGGGGGCGGGTATTCCGGAAAGTCCACGGTGCTTAACGCGATTTCCGCCGGTATTTACAACCACGCGGCGGGGGACGGGCGGGAACTCTGCCTTACGGACGCAAGCGCCGCTACCGTCACGGCGGAGGACGGCAGGGCGGTTTCGCGCCTGAACATTTCCCCCTTTATAAAATGGGCGCAGGGCGGGGACACGCGCGCGTTCTCCACGGAGCACGCTTCGGGCTCCACCTCGCAGGCGGCGAATATCATGGAAGCGGTGGAAAGCGGCGCTAAACTTCTATTGATTGACGAAGACCGCAGCGCGACCAATTTTATGATTCGCGACGCGCTGATGAAGGAATTAATCAAAAAAGAACCGGTGACGCCGTTTACCGACCGGGTGAGGGAACTGGCGGGCAGGGGCGTTTCGACGGTTCTGGTAATCGGGGGAAGCAGCGAATATCTGGCGGTTGCCGATAAAATTTTAATGATGGACGATTTTAAAATGAGCGACATCACCGGACCGGCGCAAAATTTAATCCCAAAACGATTGGATGCTCAGACGGAACACGCCGATTGGGTGGTCAGCCGGCACATGGGCGGCGAAGGCTTTACGTCTTACCCCAACGGCGGCGGAACCGAACGGTTGGAGGTTTCCGACACGGGCTTTGTTATAATCGGGGATGAGCGGATAGACGTCCGTTATTTGCATGGAATCGAAACACCCGGGCAGGTTTCCGCGCTCGCGTTTATACTGCGCTATTTGACAAAAAGCGGCGACGCCCAACCGATGGACGCCCTTGAAGCCCGCGCCCTGCTGATGCGCGGCGTCGTCAAAAAAGTGGAAAGCCGTACCCTGGATATCGCGGGGCGCTTGGATGAGCTGTACGGTTTAATTTCGGAGCGGGGGATTGCTTTGGTGGACACGGGATTTTTTGCGGGGATGAACCGTTTCCTTGACCTCCCCCGGAAACAGGAAGTACGCGCCGCCATCAACCGTATGCGCGGGGTGGAATGGGTATAGCGAATCAACTTAATTTATGACCATCGGAAGCGTACATGCATTGTGGTGAGCGGACGTAGCGTTTTCGCAGAAAACGCAGGGAGCGAACCGTTTACAATGCATAGCTGACGATGGCTACAACTAAAGTTGATTCGCTATATCACCTGCCTTTGCCGATACGCTCAATTAACCGCGCCCCGTCGGTTATCGCCACCGCCGAACTCTCCCCGCTGTTCATATCTTTCAGTAAAGCTTCGCCTTTTTCAATTTCGTCGTCGCCGAGTACGGCGGTAAACCGCGCGTTAATTTTGTTGGCGTATTTCATCTGCGCTTTTACGCTGCGGTTGAGCAAGTCGTACTCGGCGGACACGCCGGCTTTTCTGAGGGCATAAGTCAGCGCCTGCGCTTTTTGGAAACCCTTCTCCCCGGCGTTTGCGAGGAAAACCGCCGGGCCGTCAGCCTGAGCGTTTTCGGGCGCTTCATCGTTGGTTTTTTGCAGCAGCAGCACAAGCCGTTCCATGCCCATGCCGAAACCGACCGCCGGGGTAGCCGCGCCGCCGACTTCCTCAATCAGCCCGTCGTAGCGCCCGCCGCCGATTACCGTCAGCCCGTCGTGTATAAACTCAAACACCGTTCGCGTGTAATAGTCCAACCCGCGCACCACCTTCGGGTCAACAAGGAAGGGTATACCCAACGCGCTGAGCGTTTGCCGCAAACTTTCGAAATGGGCGCGGCAGTCGTCGTCCAACGCGTCAATCACGGAGGGCGCGTTTTCCAGAATCGCCTTGCAGGTCGCCATCTTGCAGTCGAGCACGCGCAGGGGGTTCTTTTCAAAGCGTTCCCTGCAGGTGGCGCAAAGCCCGCTCAGGTTGCTCCCCAGGAAATCTTTCAGCCGCCGCTGGTATATTTTGCGGCATTCCGCGCAGCCGATACTGTTTATATGAAGCGTTACGCCGCGGACATTCAATTTTTCAAGCAGGCTGAACCCGAGGGAAATAATTTCCGTCTCCGCCGCCGGGCTCTCCGCGCCGAAGATTTCCACCCCGAACTGATGATGCTGCCGGTAACGCCCCGCCTGCGGCTTTTCGTAGCGGAAGTTAGGTCCCATATAAAAAAACTTCGTGGGCTGCGGGTTAATGTGCATTCCGTGCTCCACATACGCCCGCGCCGCGCCCGCGGTTATCTCGGGCCGCAGGGAAATCTCCCGCCCGGCTTTGTCCTGGAAGCTGTACATTTCCTTTTGAACCACGTCGGTGGTCTCGCCGACGCCCCGCAAAAATAATTCCGTATGCTCTATGACGGGCGTGCGTATTTCGGAAAACCCGTGGAGTTCGGTTATCGTTCTTATTTCATTTTCCAGTCTGCGCCAGTAACGCATCTCCTCGCCGTAAATGTCCTTGGTCCCCTTGGGCGCTTGAATCATTGCCATATAAATTCCTCCGATGGTCAAAAATTAAGTTGATTCGCTATATATAATTCCGGGTTTTTTACGTTAAACTTCCGCGTTATGCGCGAGCCGTCCACATATTTGCTCACCGCGCCCGCCCCCGCGCCGAGAACGGTCTGCGTCTCCGCCATCATCCCTATGTTGTAAAGGCACTCGCGCCCCGGCTTGCTGTACCCCACGTTCTCGGAAAGCCCCACGGCGTTTTTCTGCCGGTACAGGTAATACGGCGTGAGCCCGGAACGCCCGCAGGCGTCTTTCGCCGCCCCGTGCATTTCCTCCACGGCTTCCGGCGGGGTGAGCGCTTCCGCCTCGCCGCTTCTGACCGCTTCGTTAAGCCGCGACGACCTTTTTACCGCGAGGGTATGCACGGTGAAGTTTTCCGGCGCAAGGGGAAGGATGCCGTTAAGCGTTTTTTCAAAATCCTCCGGCGTCTCGCCGGGAAGCCCCGCGATGATATCCGTATTGATACATTCAAAACCCGCTGACCGCGCCGCTTCAAACGCCCGGAAAAAATCCGCGGCGGTGTGCTCGCGCCCGATGACCGCGAGGGTATGGTCGTTCAGCGTCTGGGGATTTACCGCGAGCCGGTTGACGCCGTATGCCTTCATGATTTTTAATTTTTCGTGCGTGATACTGTCGGGCCTGCCCGCCTCCACCGTAAACTCAACGTCCCCGTTTGCCGTAAAGGGAGCCGTTATCTCCATCAGTTTTTCCAATAAACCGCCCGGCAAAACCGTGGGCGTTCCGCCGCCTATGTACGCCGAAGTAACGACGCCGTTCAGCCCCCGCGCTTCTTCGGCTTTCTCGCGCAGTTCAACTTCCAGCGCGGAAAGGTAAGCCTCATAAAGGCGACGGTCGTTTTTTTGATTGGAAAGGTTAAAGGAACAGTACGCGCAGCGGGAGGGGCAGAAGGGCACGCTGATATACAGCCCGAGGGGAAGGTTTGGCGCGGTTCCGGGCTTGGCGAAAATCCTGCCGGTGAGTTTTACTTCCGCCCTCGCGACCGCAAGGGCGAGTTCGGCTTTATCCCTGCGGCAATGGATTTCGTCCGTCAAAATACGGGTAATTTCGCGTTCGCCCAACCCCTCCGCCAACCATGCGCGTATCAGCTTGGAAGGGCGTATTCCCGTGAGCGCGCCCCAAGGCGCGCAAATACCGGCAACCGCCGTCCGCAGCGCCTCAAAAAGGGAAAGC
>JAISWA010000114.1 GCA_031271275.1 Clostridiales bacterium
CAGTGGAACGACGGGACGAAAACCGCGACCATTACCGGTGTCCATAAAAACGGAAGCCCCGTGGAAATTGTACTGGTCAGCGGCGGCACGGAAATTACGGTAAACGGCGCGGTCTATGATATCGGCGCATACGCGGGGGCGGAAAACCTGCGCGGCTTATGCACCGCCTATAACCGCGACGGCGCGCTGTACCTGCCCTTCCGCGCGGTGGCAAACGCCTTCGGCTGCAACGTGGCTTGGGACGAAGCAAATTCCGCCGCGACGATAACGAGGTAACGCGAACGCCTGCTGTCATTCTGAGCGAAGCGAAGAATCTTCACGTATACAAGTTGGAAGATTCTTCGCCTACGGCTCAGAATGACAGTGCGGTGCGCTTCTTCCCTTCGCTCAAAATGACAGGTTGCGCTTGTCCGCAGCGTGGTAAGCCGTTATAATACGCCTGCAAGCTGTGGGCGGTGTTTGGCCGGACTTCCGAAAGGAGGCGAGGCCGATGACTGTATTTGAAGCGTTAATGATTGCGCTAACCTTCGGGTTACTGCTCGTTGCGATGATGAACAAGTCGGATAAACACAACAAAAAATAAGCCGCCCTACGGTAAGGTGATGGCTTATTTTTTGTTCGTTAGTTGAAATTTAATTAACGTCCGGTCATAACCGCCCGGCTTGCGTTTCAAGAGAAGCGGGTGTTACAAGCACTCGCTTCCTCTATTCTTTCCACATTATAATCGCGATATGCGCCCAGTGTCAATTACTGAAACACACACCTCACCGCCGTGCCTTCGCCTTCCACGCTCGTGAGTTGGACCGTTCCGCCAAGGTGTTCCGCGATATGCTTGACGATGGAAAGCCCCAGGCCGGTGCCGCCCGTGTTTTTAGAGCGGGACGCGTCCACCCGGTAGAACCGTTCAAATATCCTGCCCTGATGCTCCGGCGGAATGCCGATGCCGGTGTCCGCCACCTCCACCGTCCAGGAATCTTCCGCCGCCGCAACCGAAACGGTTACGCTGCCGTTTTCCTTATTATATTTTATGGCGTTGTCCAACAGGTTGTACAGCAGTTCGTCCGCCATGCTCCGGACGGAAACGACGGGGCAGGGGCGTTCGCCTTCCAAATGGATTGCGACCTTTTTCCCTTCGGCCTTTTCCCTGAGCGATTCCGCGACGGACTCCGCCATGCCGTACAAGTCAAATTCCGAACGGTCGCCGCGCGGCCTTTGCTCGTCAAACTCGGAAAGCCGTATGATGTCGTTGGTAATAGCGGTCAGCCGGGTTGCCTGCTTTAAAAGTTTCCCCGCGAAAGCTTGAACGTCCTCGCCTTTTGCCATGCCGGTCTCTATCATCTCCGCCAACGCGCGGATGGTGGTGAGCGGCGTTTTTAACTCGTGGGAAACGTTGGCGGAAAATTCCCTGCGCTGCTTTTCCGCCTCGAAGCGCTCCGTCACGTCGAGGAACAAAATGACCGCGCCGCTGCGTACCCCGGCGCTGTCCCGCGCGGGGTTGAAAAACACTTCGTAAACCCTGCCGCCGCGCTCAAAATCAACGGTCGCGCTCCTTCCCGCGACGCATTCCTTTACGCCGTGCTGGAACAGGATATCCCGGCAGACATGCAGGATTTTTTGCCGGGCGAGGTCCTTCCCGCCGAAAATACCGTTGGCGCTGCGGTTCGCCGAAAGGATAAGCCCGGTGCTGTCAAGGAGTATCAACCCCTCCTTCATGCTGCCGATAACCGCCTCGACGGTGGCGGCGCGGTCCTGCAGCCCGGCTATTTTGGCGTCCGCTTCCCGCCGCCCGTTGATTATTTTTTTGGCGAAGGGGAGCAGTTCCTTATAGACGGGGGATTGGCCGTTCTCGAAATCGAGCCCTTCCATATGCCCGGCAAACTTTAAGGCGAGCCGCTTCGATATATAAAAAGCCAAGAATACAAAAAGGGCGGCCGCCGTAAGCGCCGCCGGGCAGAACAGCTTGACCCCGTCAAGGAAGGACGCGCTTCCATTCTGCCGTGAAAAAATATACCCGCACAACAGCGCCGCGCAGCACGCGCATAAAACCAATAAACCGGCGAAGGGCAGAAAAATACGTTTCCTCATAAAAAATCAATCATTCCCCAGGGTGTACCCTACATTGCGCACCGTCTTAATCAGCGCGCCCGCCGCGCCGAGCTTTTGCCGCAGCGAACGGATGTGCATGTCGAGCGTGCGGCTTTCCCCCACGAAGTCGCTGCCCCAAACCGCGTCCATCATTTTGTCCCGGTTAAGCACCAACCCCGCGTTTATCATCATGTAACGCAGCAGCTCATATTCCTTAAACGTAAGCCCGGTCACTTTTTCGTCTCCGGCAAGCACTTCCCGCCGGGCGTCGTCCAAGGTCAAACGCCCGCACGCAAGCTTTGCCGGTTCGGAAACCGGCGCTTCGCCGCGCCTTAGCACGGCGTTGACCCGGGAAACCAGTTCCATCACCCCGAAGGGCTTCGGGATATAGTCGTCCGCCCCCATATCGAGCCCTTTCACCCTGTCGATTTCGCTCGTTTTCGCCGTGAGCATGATAACCGGAAGCCGCCGGGTGGCGGGCGCGGCGCGCAGCCCTTTTAAAATGATCAGCCCGCTGTCGCCGGGCAGCATAACGTCGAGCATTACCAACGCGGGCGCGCCGTTTTTCCGAAGGGCTTCCCCGAAGGCGTCCCCGTTCTCAAACCCTTGCGCCTCAAAACCGGCGGACGTAAGCGCGTAAAGGACGATTTCCAGTATATCGGCGTCGTCTTCCACCACATAAATTTTCTTCAGTGCCATCACTTCCCGAAAATTATTCCGCCGTTTCCGGCTCGCGCTTTCCCGTGATAGAGAATACCACCCATTCGGCGATATTTTCCGCGTGGTCGCCAATGCGCTCAAAATATTTCGCGATCATCAGCAAATCGATTGCCTGCTCTCCGTTGGCGCTGTCGGCGCGTATCAGCGCAATCAAATCGTTCTTTACCGTGTCGAAAAGCCGGTCCACCACGTCGTCATAACCCACCACGGCTTCGGCGAGCTTTAAATCTTTTTTCACGAAGGCGTCTATGCTGTCGGTGACCATTTTTATGGCGGCGTCCGCCATTTGCGGGATGTGCTCAAGCTTTTTAATATAGGGCGTGCCCGCGAGCAGCAGCACGATTTCCGCGATATCCGCCGCCTGGTCGCTTATGCGCTCCATGTCGGTAATCATCTTGAGCGCGGCGGAAATCAGCCGCAAATCCCGCGCCACCGGCTGCTGCTGCAAAAGCAGCTTCAGGCAAAGGGTTTCGATGTCCCGCTCCATTTGGTCTACTTCTTCTTCCAAGGCAAACGTCTGCCGCGCTTTTTTGATGTCCTGCTCCTCAAGGGCGTGTATGGCGGAGCTGATGGCGTTCTCAATCAGCGCCCCCATCTCAATGAGCATGTTGTTCAACTGCTCCAACTGCCGGTCGAATTTATTGCGCATCAGCCAAACCTCCCGGTTATATAGTCCTCGCATCGTTTATCTTTCGGCATGGAAAATATCCGGTCGGTTTCCCCGTACTCCACCATTTCCCCGAGCAGGAAGAACGCCGTCTTGTCGGAAACCCGCGTCGCCTGCTGCATGTTGTGGGTTACGATAACCACCGTGTACTTTTGTTTAAGCTCCGTGACCAGATCTTCGATTTTTGAGGTGGAAATAGGGTCGAGGGCGGAGGTGGGTTCGTCCATCAGCAGCACGTCCGGCGAGACGGAAAGCGCCCTCGCGATACACAGCCTTTGCTGCTGCCCGCCCGAAAGGGAAAGCGCGCTCCGCCAAAGCCGGTCTTTCGTCTCTCCCCAGATAGCCGCGCCCTGCAGGGAATTTTCCACAATCTCGTCCAACTTCAGCCGCGACTTAATGCCGTGGGTGCGCGGGCCGTAGGCGATATTGTCGTAAATACTCATGGGGAAGGGGTTCGGCTTTTGGAACACCATCCCCACGCGCTTGCGCAGCAGGTTTACGTCAATGTTCCCGTAAATGTTCCGCCCGTCCAACAAAATTTCCCCGGTAATTTTACAGCCCTCGACCAAGTCGTTCATGCGGTTGAGGGTTTTCAGCAAGGTGGACTTCCCGCAGCCCGACGGCCCGATGAACGCGGTGATTTCGTTGGCGCCTATGCTCATGTTAATGCTATGCAGCGCCTTAAACTCGTTATACCACAAGTCCACGCCGGTAAGCTTAAATTTTTCCAAGTATATTTCACCCGCAGTAAAGCGAATCAACTTAATTCTTGTCATCCTGAGCGAAGCGAAGGATCTGCTATCCATAAGGATTCTTTGCTTCGCTCAGAATGACACGGAGGGTGTGTTTTTAAGTTGATCAGCTATACATTTATTTTTTCGCGATTTTTTTCGCGGCTTTGGCGGAAAGGGTGTTAATCCCTATGACCACCGCGAGCAGCACCACCGCCGTGGCGTAAGCCTGCCCGGTGTACAGCCCTTCGCTTGAGAGGGCGTACATGTGTATCGCCAGCGTCCTTCCGGAACCCAACAGCCCCGGAACCTGCGCCACCGTGCCCGCCGTAAAAATAAGCGCGGCGGTTTCCCCCACGATGCGCCCGATGGCGAGGATGACCCCCGCCAGTATGCCGGGGGCGGCGGCGGGAAGCACAATCCTGAAAACCGTGCGAAGCCGCCCCGCCCCAAGCCCGAAGGAACCTTCCCGGTAAATATCGGGGACGGATTTTAAACTTTCTTCCGTAGTGCGCATAATCAGCGGCAGAATCATGATGGAAAGCGTACAGCTTCCCGCGAGCAGGGAAAGCCCCCAACCGAGGAACGACACGAAGAACATCCAACCGAACAGCCCGTAAATAATAGAAGGGATGCCCGAAAGCGTTTCGGCGGTGGCGCGCACCCATTTCACGATTTTGCTGCCCCGCTTCGCGTACTCCACCAGGTAAATCGCGGAAAACACGCCCACCGGCACCGCGATTAACAGCGATAGCGCCACGGTCATCACCGTGGTGATGAGCGCCGGGAGCAGGGAAACGTTCTCGGTGGTATATTCCAACGCGAACAGCGACGGCTTCAGGTACGGAATACCCCTCGCCAAGATGTAGCCAATCAGGAAAATCAGCAGCGAAAAGGTGACCGCCGCGCTGAGCCAGGTGATAACCAACAGGATTTTTGATTTCATGGGCAGCCTCTATTGAGCGTTCTTACGGTTTATGACCGAGAACAAAAGATTGATAAGCAGTATGAATACAAAGAGCACCACGCCGGTGGCGATAAGCGCCTCCCGGTGCAAGCCCTCGGCGTACCCCATTTCGATGACCACGTTGGCGGTGAGGGTGCGCACGCCTTTTAGGAATTCGCCGGGCATACGCAGCAGCGTTTGGTTGCCCGCCACCATTTTGATCGCCATGGTTTCGCCGATTGCCCGCCCGATGCCGAGGACGATTGCCGCCATCACGCCGGACTTCGCCGCCGGAAGCATTACGCCGAACACGGCGCGTTCCCGGTCGGCGCCAAGCGCCACCGCGCCCTCATATAACTCGGACGGAACCGCGCGCAGGGCGGATTCCGTTATCCCGATAATGGTGGGGAGTATCATCATCCCGAGCAGCAGCGACGCGGTGAGTATGCTGTTCCCGTCCCCGCCGAAGGTGTTGCGCACGAAGGGGACGATAATCACCATTCCGAAGAAACCGTAAACCACGGAGGGGACGCCCGCCAGTAAATCCACGGCGGGCTTTAAAATTTTGTACAGCTTTTTGGGGCAGACATAGGTAAGGAAAACGGCGGTAAAAATACCGACGGGCACGCCGAACAGCATCGCCCCCGCCGTAACATAGACGCTCCCGACAATCATGGGCAGTATCTCAAAGGACGGGGGGGTATTGCCGGGGGACCAGTCCGTCCCGAACAGGAATTTGAAAATACCGATTTTAAACATCGCCGGCACGCCGCCCGCGAACAGGAACACGCAAATCAGCCCCACCGCCAGAATGGCGGCAAGGGCTGATACCATGAAAACGACGCGCATTATTTTTTCATTATAGTCCCGTTTCAAATTTCATCGCTCCGCGTGTTAATTTATGCCGTCCCAAGCCGTAATGGCGCCGGTGAAAATATTTTTGACCTGCTCCGCGCTCAAGTTCGCGGTGGTGTTTTCGTTGTGGACGATTACCGCGATGCCGTCGAGGGCGATGGTGGTTCCGGTAAGTTGGGCAAGCTCGCTGTCTTTCAAGTCGCGGCTCGCCATGCCTATTTCGCAGATACCTTCCATGGCGGCGGTCATGCCCGCGGAGGAGTCGCTCATGTTTATTTCAATCTTCGCGTTGGCGTTTACGGCAAGGTACGCCTCGCGCAGTTCTTCCATAACGGGCGTGACCGACGAGGAACCCGCCACGGTGACCGTGCCGGAGGGGCTGCTTCCGCTGAAAGCGGGGGCGCTTTCGTCTATGGCGATATAATTGTTGGCGGCAATCACGCCCTGCCCTTCCTTGGACAGGATGAACGCGATAAAGTCGGACGCGGCTTCCGAAAGCCCTTCCTTGACGGCGATATTGAACGGGCGTTGGATTTTGTAGGAGCCGTCCTTCACATTATCGACGGAAGCCTGCACGCCGTCAATGTTCACGGCCTTGATGGTGCCGTTCATGGAGCCGAGGGATATGTAACCGATGGCGTAGGGGTCGTTGGCGATGTTGGTCATCATCACGTCGGTTTTGTCGGTGATGACCGCTTCCTTGGTGGTCATGTCCGCCTCCGTGCCGTCTTCGTTTTCAACCAGGATACCTACGAGCTCGATGAAAGCCGAGCGGGTGCCGCTGCCGTCCTCGCGGGAAATGACGGTGATGGCTTTGCCCGCGTCAAAACCCGCGGCTTGCACGCCGCAGCCGGCGAGGGCGAAAAGGGGCATGGCGGCTGCCAACAGTGCTGCTAAAAATTTTTTCATTCCTGTTCCTCCTGAAAGATTTTTTTAAGGCGCGTAAAAGATAAAACAGCCGTGTAAAAAAAAGCGGCGCGTTTAGGTAAAATTTGTGTAAAGCGAAAAAATACAGTTAATCAACGTCAACGATGTCATTCTGAGCGCAGCGAAGAATCTTTTAACCAACGCCAACTATGTCATTCTGAGCGCAGCGAAGAATCCTTTAATCAACGTCAGCTATGTCATTCTGAGCGCAGCGAAGAATCCTTTAATAACGTCAACGATGTCATTCTGAGCGCAGCGAAGAATCTTTTAATCAACGCCAACGATGTCATTCTGAGCGCAGCGAAGAATCCGTAGGGCGTTTGAAGAAGATTCTTCGCCTGCGGCTCAGAATGACAGCTCGCGCTTGTTATGCTGCGCTCAGAATGACAACCGCGGGCATTATTTGTGGTAAAATATTGTTATGTACAGAGAAGGGGGCGTTATATGAAACCGGTTGAACTAAGCGAACGGAACACCCTGTTTACCGAAAAAATGGGCGAGTTTTATGATTTAAACCTCGGGCTGATACGCGGGGCGCGGCGCAATTACCTCATCGACACCGGGCTCGGCAGCGGGAGTATCGCGCCGGTGACGGAATACCTGCGCGGCGACGGTAAGCCTGTCGTGGTTATAAACACCCACTGCCACTGGGACCATGTGTGGGGGAATTTCCTGTTCGAGGGCGGGACGATCATCTCCCACCGCAGGTGTTACGAGCTGATGGAGGAACATTGGGACGAGATGGCGGAGGAAAATAAAACCGCCGTTGACGGCGAGATGAGAAAGTGCTTTCCCAATTTAACTTTTGAGGGCGGCTTATACTTCCCCGACGACGGGGTGCGTATTTTTTTCACCCCCGGGCATTCCGAGGACGGCATAAGCGTGTACGACGGCGTGGATAAAGTGCTGTACGCCGGCGACAATATCGGCGACACCGCCGAGGAAATCGTCCCGTACATCGACACCGATATCGAGACGTTCAGAAGAACGATAGAAATTTATAAAACATATGATTTCAACATCTGCGTTTCGGGTCATAACAAGCCCCAGGGGCGGGATATCCTTTCCCGGATGGAAAACGCCCTGGAGGAGTCGTGGAAAAAGCAGATAGCGCAGTTCGGTATGCCGGGAGAAAATTAAAGGGAGGTATTTTTATGGATGCACCGCAGGATTTTACCATGCTGATGGAAAAGGGAATGAAGGAGCTTTCGGCGCACGGGGCGTTCCTTAGCGTAAAAAGCGGCGCGGGTACCAACACCATGACCATTTCGTGGGGGTTCGTCGGCTTTATTTGGGGCAAGTGGCACTTTATCACCGTGGTGCGGCCCCAACGCTACACCAAGGAAATTTTGGACGGCGGGGCCGACAGCTTTACCGTAAGCATTCCCTTCGGCGACGCGCTGAAGGAGGAACTGGCGGTCTGCGGGACGGAATCGGGCCGCGACACCGACAAGAGCAAGACGGTGAGGTTTATCCCGGCGGGGCGTGTGGAAAGCCCGGTGGTAGAGGGCTGCCACCTGTATTACGAGTGCCGCATCAACCAAATCCAACCGCTCGACGGTTCGGTCATGCCGCCCGAGGTTTTACAATTCTACGGGGCAGGGGATTATCACATCATGTACTTCGGGGAAATCGTAAGCTGCCACGGGTATTACTGAACATTTGAGAAAGGGCGAAGGTATGCAGGCATTTACGCAGTACACGCCGACGGAAATTGTTTTCGGCAAAGGAGCGGAACTACGGCTCGCGGATATGATAAGGAAGCACGGGGGCACGCGGGTAATGCTCGTCTACGGGGGCGGAAGCGTCATTAAATCCGGCTTGCTTCCGCGCCTTGAGGGGTTGCTTCGTGAGGAAAAAATTGAATGCGTCGCCTTCGGGGGCGTGCAGCCCAATCCGCTGCTCTCCCGCGCGCGGGAAGGCGTAGAAAAAGCGCGGGCGTTTCACGCCGACATGATCATCGGAGTAGGGGGCGGCAGCGCCATCGACACCGCGAAGGCGGTCGCCCACGGCGCTGCCAACCCCGGCGCGGATATTTGGGATTTTTGGGTCAGGAAACGGGAGCTGACCAAGAGCCTTCCGGTGGGCGCCGTGCTGACCATTTCCGCCGCCGGGAGCGAAACGAGCAACTCCGCGGTAATCACCAATAAGGAAACCGGCGAAAAGCGCGGCCTTGGAACGGATTTTAACCGGCCCGCGTTCGCGCTCATGAACCCCGAGCTGACGTACACGCTTCCGGAATATCAAATCGCCTGCGGCGTTGTGGACATTATGATGCACACCCTCGACCGGTATTTTACCAAGACGGAGGGCAACGGTTTCACCGCCGAGGTTGCGGAAGCGCTGCTGCGCGTGGTGATTGAAAACGGAAGCAAGGCGATGGAAAACCCGCGAGACTACGACGCCATGAGCGAGCTGATGTGGTGCGGCAGCGTTTCCCACAACGGCATGACCGGGCTTGGCAACGCGGTGGATTTTTCCGTCCATCAGCTTGGGCATGAGCTAAGCGCCATGTTCGACATAGCCCACGGGGCGAGCCTTTCGGTCATGTGGGGCGCGTGGGCGGAGTATGTCTTGGAAGAAAGGCCGGAATGTTTCGCAAGGTACGCGGAAAAGGTCTGGGGCGTAAAAAACGGCGGGGACATCATGGAGACGGCGAGAACCGGGATAGAAAAAACGGTGGGGTATTTTAAATCGCTGCAAATGCCCGTTTGCTTTTCCGAAGCGCGGGAAATCGGCGCGCAGCCGGATTCCGTCGCGGAGGAGCTGGCGTTAAGGTGCTCCTTCCGCGAGACAAGGTTGGTGGGGCAGTTTAAGCGGTTGGATAAGAAGGATTTGATTGAAATTTACAGGAAGGCGAACCGGTTCAATGCGTAAAACATACCCGAGTGATATAAGCCGTGAGCAGTTCAACTGGATAAAAAGCGATATAGAAAGTTCAAAAAAGCACACCCGCCCGGTAAAATATGATTTATACGATGATGGTAATAGTTGATTCAAAGACCGTCGTTTTTTAAGGCTTTTTTCTGTCCTGTAAACTGGGAAGGGCACAATAGAGGCGGCGCTATCCGATACGGGGCGACGGATTCGGGTGCAGTTGGGAGGCAAAAATCGTGAAAAATATGCTTATTGACAAAGTAGACGAACTAAGCGCAAGGCTTTGCGCGCTGCGCCCGTTAAACGCGGGGGAACTGAAGCGGCTGCGCGAGGAATTTTATATAGAAAACACCTACGATACCAACGCCATAGAGGGCAGCACCCTTACCCTGCGGGAAACCGCCCTGATTTTGCAAGAGGATATAACCATTTCCGAAAAGCCGCTGCGTATGCACCTGGACGCGATTGGACACCGGGACGCGTTCAAATTCATCATGGACATAGCGGACGAGGGCGAGGCGCTGACGGAGCGCCGTATTAAGGAAATACACACCCTTGTTCTGATGCGCGACGCGGATAACCGGGGCGTATACAGGAGCGTTCCCGTAACGATACGGGGCGCGAAACACACGCCGCCCCAACCGTACCTTGTAGGACCGCAGATGACGAATTTACTGGCCGACTACGGAGAGATGAAACAAAGCAGGCACATAATAGCGGCGGCTGCGGAATTTCACCTACGGTTTGAGGGCATACACCCGTTTATAGACGGGAACGGACGCACCGGGCGGCTGATAATGAACCTGGAGCTGATAAAAGCGGGGCTTTTGCCCGTAAACATAAAATACGCGGACAGAAGCAAGTATTACGACTGCTTTGACGCGTATTACGGGGACGGGCATAATCCCGACGCACTGACCGAATTAATCGCGGCATACGAAATACAGGAACTGGAGCGGCGCATTGAGATAATAGAAAATAAAAACGGGGGAACACCGCAATGAGCGAAAAAAAAGAAAATAAGCCCGATGAGGATGCGCTTATACAGGCTGTGAACCTCGGCGGCGACGCTGACACGATGTATAGACAGCAAAAAGCCCCGGATATCCGGGGCTTTCCTTATCAGCGCGAAACGAGATTCGAACTCGCGGCCCTCGCCTTGGCAAGGCGATGCTCTACCACTGAGCCATTCGCGCAAA
>JAISWA010000121.1 GCA_031271275.1 Clostridiales bacterium
TTTCTGTCGCTGAGGATTTGCTTGTATCTAAAAAACTCGGGTTAAGCGCGTATGCCCCGTCAGAGACGGTTGAATCAATTCTTATTTTTCGCGAAGGCTATTATGATTGAAACAGCCAATGTTGTGAACCCGAAAAGTGATAAAAAGGATTACTAATTTCCCCAAGAAGGATTAATAGCAGAAAACAGGTTCTTGCTGATAAAAAATAGTGCGGTTCAAGCCGCACTGTTTTTATTTTTGCGGCGATTTCAACCGCGTAAATAAATCCTTCCGTTTTAAGCCAAACTAATTGAACTAAACGGGTCGGGGGCGGATGAATGATGGCGGATTATAAGCGGATGTACGAAAAACTTTTCAATGCGGTGACGGACGCGGTGGGGCTGCTGATGGAGGCGCAGGAGGAAACGGAGCGCCTTTACACCGAGGGCGACCGCGACAGGCAGCCCGCGCGGCGTGGAAAGGTCGTGCCCTTCCCCGAAAAGGACGGGCAATAACGCAAATTCTTGTTTATATAGCGCAAAATGTACAATATGCTGTATAATATAGTGACTATACGGCGTGACGCATTATATACGGGAGGGAATTTATGTATAAACTTGGTGCGATAGGCGCGGGGCATATGGGCGCTGCGATACTGAAAGGCGCGGTAAAAACCGGCGTTTTCAAGCCGGAGGAAATCGCGGTGTGCGAAATCAACCCCACCAGAAGGGCAAAGGCAAGGGACAGGGGTTATGTGATACATAAAGACGCGGCGGAGGTTTATGAGCATTGCGAATACCTGTTGCTTTCGGTGCTGCCCCAGAACGCCGCTTCGCTGTTGGCGGAGCTGGCGCGGTGCTCCCCGGCGGAAATGCCGGTGGTGGTAAGCATCGTATCGGGAATGGGTTCGTCGTTTATCAGAAGGATGCTCGGCGCGGAAACGAAGGTTATAAACGTGGTTCCCAACATAACGCTCTCCGTAGGGCTTGGCGCGACGGCGGTTTCCCATACGGGAAACGTGACCGCCGAAATTTTGGCGCCGGTGCTGCAAATATTCGACGGGCTCGGGCAAACGGCGGTGGTGGATGAGAAATTATTGAGGGAAATTATCGCCGCCAACGGTTGCGCGCCGGGTTTCGCGTTTTATATGATGGACGCGGTAGCGAAAGCCGCCGAGGCGCACGGCGTAGATTATAAGCTTGCCTTAAAGATGACCGCTTCCGCGTTTGAAGGCGCGGCGAAAATGGCGTTGGAATCGGGAAAGTCCGCGGCCGATTTACTGGAGCAGGTGTGCTCGCCGGGCGGGCTGACCGAAAAGGGCGTAAAATATTTCGACGAGCATAAATTAAATGAAATTATTATGAACGGCGCGTGGGAAAGCGTGAAGCGAGGCTATGAATTAGCGCTGTAATGGTTTGCAATCTCAAGAAGGGGGGAGATTTAATATGTCAATGGAAACTGATGCCTTACTGCGCACGATACTTTATCAGGCGATGATTGCGGACGATTTGGATGACGTTATATCCGCCATAAGCGTTATGTGTTCGAAGGATTTAGTCGCGGCGGTCAAGGAAGAGGCGGAAAAACACAATTCGGCAAAAAAGAGCAAATGAAGAAGCTCCGTTTGGCGCGCCCGGTCATTTTCGCCATCATGATAACCCTTACATATAGCTGTCAATCCGCGTGGGCTGACAGTTCCGGAGACAATCCGGAACAGCCGGTCTTTTTTGCGCCGGAGGCGGCGGACGCGTCCGTACCGGTACCCGCCCCGCCCCCCAAAGACTCCGGGCTTCTCTGGCTCGTCAACCCCGAAAACCGCCTTGAGTCTAATTTCGTCCCGTCAAGCTTGGTAAAGTCCGGCGACTACCGTATGCGGCGCGAAACCCGCGCCGCCTGGGAAAACATGCTCGCGGCGCTGAACGCCGACGGGATTACCGACTTGCGCATACAAAGCGCCTACCGCACCTATTCCCAGCAGGAGCAAATTTTCGCCAACAAAAAAGCCCAGTATACGGGCGAGGGCCACAGCGAGGCGGAAGCGGAAAAACTGACCGCCCGGTCCATCGCTTTCCCCGGGGCAAGCGAGCACCAGACGGGGCTCGCGTTGGACGTTACCGTAAACGGCAGGCTCAACGGCGCGTTCGCGGATACGGAAGCGGGCAGGTGGATAGCGGAACATTGCCACGAGTACGGGTTTGTCGTGCGGTATGCGGAAGAAAAGACCCACATCACCGGCATCATTTTTGAGCCGTGGCACCTGCGCTACGTGGGCCGCCCCCATTCCTCGTTTATGGTGGAAAACAACCTGTGCCTTGAGGAATACGCGGAATATTTGGACAACAACCGGCTGTATGTTTTTTGGGAAAACGTCCGCTACCACCGGGTGGAGCTAACGCAGGACGCGTCGGCGCTGCCCCTTGAAAACGCGGAGGATGTTTCCGCCCTTCGCCCCGGTTCGGAATGGCGCGTGGTCACGGTTATCAGGAAACGCCCCGCCGCTGCCCTGCCTGCCCTTTCGGTTTTTCCCCCACATACTGGTAATAATCCGTTTTTATCATCCCGTTAAACAGCTTGCGCTTCGCGTTTGCCTTCCTTCCGAAAGACGACTCGAAAAATTCGTCGGCGGTGAGCACATACACCGACCATGTTTTATTTTTAAAAACGCGCCCCATTTCCCCGTAAAGCTGTTCCACTTCCTTGTCCCGCCCGAGGCGCTCGCCGTAAGGCGGGTTCGCCACCGCCACGCCGTAGTCCCTCGGTAATGCTATCCGCGAAAGCGGTCGCGTTTCAAAACGGATGCAGTCGTCCACCCCGGCGGCTTCCGCGTTGGCGCGCGCCAGTTCCACCGCCCCCGGGTCTATGTCAGAGCCGTAAATCTCCGGCTCGGCGTCGGTTAAAATATCCGCGTAGGCGGAGGCGCGGGCGTCTTTCCACGTTCGCGGGCTTATCTGCGGCCATTTTTCACAGGCGAAGGAACGGGAAAGCCCCGGCGCGATGTTCTTGGCAATCAGCGCCGCCTCTATGGGCAGCGTACCCGAGCCGCAGCACGGGTCAAGGAAAATACGCGCCCGGTTCCAATAGGTCAAATCGATCAGCGCGGCGGCAAGCGTTTCCCTGAGCGGGGCGAGCAGCGCCTTTTGCCGGTACCCCCGCCGGTGCAGGCCGTGGGTTCCGGTGGTGTCGATGGTAAGCGTCGCGGTGTCCTTCAAAAGCGAAACCTGTATCGTATACTCCGACCCGGTTTCCGCGAACCAGTTTACCTTGTATTTCTGCTTTAGCTTTTCCACGACCGCTTTCTTTACAATCGACTGCACATCGGGTACGCTGAACAGCGCCGAGCGCACGGATTTCCCCGTTACGGTAAACTTGCCGTCCACGGTTATCCACTCGTCCCAGGGCAGCGCTTTCGTCTGCTCGAACAGCGAGTCAAAGGTCAGCGCCTCGAACGCGCCGATTTTAAGCAGCACCCGGGAAGCGCTGCGCAGGCGTATGTTGGCTTCCGCCGCGGCGGAAAGCTCCGCGTCGAAATCCACGCGCCCGTCAAGCGCCGCAATATTGGCGTAGCCGAGCTTCGCGACTTCGCGCTTTACGACGGCTTCCAGCCCGAAAGCGGCGGTGGCGATAAATGAAGGCATAAAGGGCTCCTAAGTTATATTTCCGCCTATATTACCATTTTACTTCGACTAAGAAAATATTCTGTTTTTCCGCATACACGCTCGTTTCATAGAAACCCGTAAAAATGCGCCTTACCAAATGGCAGGCGCATTTTTTCACGTCACAAGGGCGGGATTTTTATTTTTACAGCGCTTCCAGTACGTCGAGCGGAAGCCCGGTGCCTTTATATATCGTTTCAATCGGAAGGTTTAATTTTTTTAATTCTTTTGCTATTTGCAGGGTTTGGTCGCGGCGGCCTTCCTCCCTGCCTATTAAAATACCGTTGTTCACACCCTTCGCTAAACCTTCGTCCTTGCCGTCATAGAAGGCGTCATACATATCCGCTTCGTATCTGTCTTGCGCTCTTTCCATTAACGTCCGCATTTCCAGTTCCTCCTTGCCGAGATTGCTTAGTTCTATGATTTCACTCGCTTTTTTTATGTACTCCGGCGCGTAAGCGCTGACTTCGCCGCTTGTGAAATAATCCCGCCAGTGGCGTTGGTTTTCCGTTTCGATGTTTTCCTTCGGCAGCTCGAAAAAGCCGATACGCAATAATTCCTTGTTGTAACGCTTGTTTCGTTTCGGGTCGTACAGCTCAAAAATCCTAAGCGCGTCTTTGTCTTCGCGGAAATGGGCGTAGCCCAGAATATTCAGCGCGTATACGG
>JAISWA010000132.1 GCA_031271275.1 Clostridiales bacterium
GAAGGAAAACTTGAAATTGCCAAAACCATGCTGCGCAACAAGGAAGCTGACGAGAAAATCATTTTGTATACAGGGCTGACACGCGCGGAACTCGAAGCATTATATAAATCATAACCAAATTCCATGCGCCATCACATAAGGCATTTTCATCAAGGACTCCGCCACCGCCGGGGTCCTTTTTTGCAAAGCATTGAAGGAGAAAACTTTATTGAATAAAAGAACCTACACCGCCATTGACGCGTTATATCTAACATTTCAAGCGTCGCCGGTTGTCGCCGCTGTTCATGTGATGCTATCCGCGTTGCAGGCCGTCATGCCTACCGCGGTTATGGCGTTGGCTACGGCAAATTTTGTGGACACGGCCATGAACCTGTTACAAGGCAATGGTATACATAGCGACATATATGTACCGCTTATTCTCTTGTTATTGGTGTTGGGCGTATTTACCACGATGGGTTCCGTCATTCAGTTGGTGAAATCAAACATCGGTATTAAGCTGCAGCGTAAATTGAAACCGGCCATGCTTCACAAACACAGCGCGTTGGATTTCAAATACATCGAAAACAATCACAGTTGGGAGTTGATTTCCCGTGTAACCCGTGACCCGGCAACCTCTGTTATGAATGGTTTCGATGCTTTTATCCGTTTCGGTCAAACACTTTTGAGCGTTTTTTCTGTGTTGGTATTAATTGTTACGCAGGTTTGGTGGGCTGCTTTAACGATTCTCGCTTTTTCTGCGCCCATGGTTTTCATTTCATTAAGGGCGGGTAAGAAAAACTATCATGCCGGACGCGACGCCGAACGGTTTAACCGCCGTACTGAATACATTGGCGACTTGTTGGTTGGGCGCGAAAACGTAGACGAAAGGGTATTGTTCGGTTACGGAAACGCGTTAAATGATGTTTGGAAGGCTCAATATGAGGCAGGGCGTCTTTTGCAGTTAAAAGTGACGGCAAAAATGTTTATCATTACAAAAGCGTCCAGTATGATGATTGCGTTAATTTCCCTTCTAATTGCTATGACGTTGGTTAACCCGGTTATATCCGGTGAGTTGTCGGCGGGTTTATATATGGGCATCGTTGGCGCGGTGTTCAGCGTAATTCATCAGCTCGGCTTCCAAATGTCGTCTACGCTTGAGAATATCTCCCGCGCGGGCGAATACATGAAGGATTTGACCGCTTTTTTTGCCATGGATGAAGCGGAGGGCGCCACCAGTTTGCCGGACGCGGAACCCATGCCTTTTCAAATGATTGAATTTCGCGATGTTCGCTTTAAATATCCGAACGGGGACAGATATGTCCTTGACGGCGTAAGTTTTAAATTAAACAAGGGGTTACACTATGCGTTTGTCGGTAAAAACGGCGCGGGCAAGACGACGATAACTAAGTTGCTAACGGGTTTATATACTGAATATGAAGGGGAAATACGGATAAACGGCAAAGAGCTGCGCAGTTATCCGCCCAAAACGCTTAAGGCGTTGTTTTCAATCGTTTATCAGGACTTTGCCAGGTATAATATATCGCTGAAAGATAATGTTTCGATTGGCGATACAGCCGGAACTGATTTAGATAACCGAGTGTATTTAGCGGCAAAACAGGCGGGGTTAGACGACTTAATATTAAAACTGAAAAATGGTATAGAAACCCCGTTGGGCAAAATACGGGAGGGCAGCCCGGACATATCGGGGGGACAGTGGCAAAGGGTGGCTATCGCAAGGTCGTTAATAAGCCGGACGCCGATAAAAATACTGGATGAGCCTACCGCGGCGCTTGATCCCATCAGTGAAAGTTGGTTGTATGAGGAATTTGAAAAGTTGATGAGACACAAAACCACCATTTTCATCAGCCACCGTCTTGGGTCTACAAAGCTCGCCGACGAGATTATTGTTATTGAAGACGGAAAAGTTATTGAAAGCGGAACCCATGACAAATTGATGCGTGACCATAGCGTATATGCCGAAATGTTTGAATCCCAAAGAGGGTGGTATCAATGAAAAAAAAACCGTATTCCTTTTTGACGATTATGCGGCGGATAATACCCATGCAATTTAAAGCGATACCCTTTTTATCTATCGCTGAAATCCTGCTTGGAACCGGTCACGCGCTGTTTTTTACGGCAACCGTGATAGCAACGCAAAAACTGTTCGATGCCATCACCCGGGCTTCTACCGGGGAAATCGGTTTTATGGATTGCTTAATTCCCCTTATGCTGTTGGCGGGCGCTATATTCGGGCAGGAAATTATGAACGGGGTTCACGACTTCTTCTCGACGATGAGTTTGGGAAAAGCGCCCGGGAAAATCAGCGCATTGCTGCATTTGAAAATGCAGCGCGTTTCCCCGGAATGTTTCGAGGACACGGCGTTTCTGGATGATTTAAATAAAGCCAAAGAAGGCGTAAGAGCGGTAACGTATTTAAGCATGTTATCCATTGTGCTGATTTTTTTTACGGGGTTTACTTTGTATCTGTGGGTATGTTTCTTTTCAGCTTAAAACCCTTGTTGCCCATCATCATTATTCTTGCTTTTTTTCCGGCTATGTTAGCGCAGGTAGTGCGCGCCAGCGTTTTTACCCGGTTGGAATGCGCCAATGCGTCGGTGCGCCGTGAGAATGAATATTATTATAAAACCATATGCGACCGCGAATATTTTAAAGAAACACGCGTGTTGGGCGCGTATAATTTTTTTCAAAAACGCTTTTCTGAAACCTTGCGGCTGATAACGCGTAACACATGGAAAGCAGAGCGAAAAACCGCACTGTTGCAAATGTCTTTAAACCTTGCGTCATTTGCCGGAATGGCGGTTTCTTCCTACATGCTGTTCACTGCCACCCTGTCGGGAGAAATATCCGCGGGAACATTCGCTGCCGTATACAGTGCCTTGGGAACGGTTTTTAGCATTATGGAGAATATCGTTACAACCCATCTCGGTAACATGAACAAAGATATGGGTAAAGCCGCTAATTTCATCCGCGTGATGGACATGCCGGAAAGGACAGGCGCGGGCGGAAGCGTTGATTTGTCCAAGGGAATTGCGGTTGAAAACATCCGCTTTACTTATCCCGGGGGAGAGAGACCCTCGATAGAAGATGTGTCGTTGACGATAGCCGACGGGGAAACCATTGCCATTGTAGGCGAAAACGGCGCGGGTAAAAGCACGTTGGTACGGCTGTTGATTGGCGTTTACCGTCCACAGACGGGAAGGGTGACAGTGGGCGGTCTTGATACGGCTAAAATTGCGCCGGGCTGCGTTTTTAAGCACACGTCCGCCGTATTTCAAAAGTATCAGCGCTATAAAATGACATTAAAAGAGAATATTGCTATTAGCGATGCGGAATCAGCGGTTGATGAAACGAAAATGGATGCTTCTTTAAAAGACATCGGCGCGGAATTGGAAACCGGGTGGGACACGATGCTTTCTCCGGAATTCGGCGGTATAGACCTGTCCGGCGGTCAGTGGCAGCACATCGCTATAGCGCGGGGTTTATACCGTACCCATGGTTTTATTATATTGGACGAGCCCACATCTTCCATTGACCCTGTCGAGGAAACCCGGATATACCAACAGTTTAAGCAAATTTCCGTTGGAAAATGCGCCGTAATAGTAACGCATCGTTTGGGTTCCGCTAAATTGGCAAACAGAATTATCGTAATGGATAAGGGAAAAATAGTAGCTGCGGGAACACATGACGATTTGCTTTTGCAATCCGAAAAATATTTCAAAATGTGGGAAGCCCAAGCCAAATGGTATAAAAATGAAACGGAATGATTGAGTATTATATTATTTGAGATAACCCTTGAAGCACATCGTGTAAATTCCAGATGAGCGCAACGACGAAGCATTTTCACGAAGAAGGATTTCTCAGCTCCGCGTCGAATTATATAGGTGCACATATTATTTTTTTGGAGACTCCCATGCAGTATCCCCCTGAAGTAATCGAGGAAGTCCGCGCGCTTAACGATATCGCGGACGTGGTGGGCAGCTACGTGGCGCTCAAGCCCCACGGCGGCAACCTGTTCGGGCTTTGCCCCTTCCACCGGGAAAAATCCCCCTCCTTTTCCGTCAACCGCGAGAAGCAGATTTTTTACTGCTTCGGCTGTAACGCCGGGGGCAACGTGCTCGGCTTCATTATGCGCTACGAGAACTATGATTTTCTGGAAGCGCTGAAATTCCTCGCGGACAGGGTGCACTACATACTGCCCCAGGCAGCCGCCGACGGGGCCGCCGCCAAAAACCGCGCCCGGTTAAAGGAAACGTTGGCGGAAATCAACCGCAGCGCCGCGCGTTTTTATTACGACCGCCTGCAGGCGGACAGCCCGGAAGCCGCCAACGCCCGGGCTTATTTGGACGGGCGTCACGTCGGGGCGAAGACGCGCGTAAAATATGGTATCGGGCTTAGCCCGCCCGGTTGGGACGCGCTGTTTAAACATTTGACGGGGCAGGGGAGCAAACCCGGGGATATTGTAAAGGCGGGGCTCGCCCTTCCCAACAAAACCGACGGCTATTACGACCGTTTCCGGGGGCGGCTGATGTTCCCGATTCTGGATTTGGCGGGGAAGGTCATCGGCTTCGGCGGCCGCCAGTTAGAGAAGGACGCCGATTCCGCCAAGTATTTAAACTCCCCCGAGACGCCGCTGTTCGACAAGGGCCGCCAGTTGTACGGTCTGCACCTCGCGCGGAAGGCGCGGCTGCGGGAAGTGATTCTGGTGGAAGGGTACATGGACACCATCGCGCTGTATCAGGCGGGCTTCCGGAACGCGGCGGGCGTTCTGGGGACGGCGCTCACCCCCGAGCATACGCGGCTGCTGAAACGGGTAAACTGCGAGTCCGTCATCCTGCTGCTCGACAGCGACGACGCCGGGACCAACGCCGCCCTTCGCGCGATTCCCATACTGCTTGAGGCGGGTATTAAGGTGCGGGTGCTGCAAGTCACCGGCGACGCGAAAGACCCGGACGAATACCTGCGTACATATGGAGCGGAACGGTTCGCCGCGCTGCTTGAGTCGGCGCAAAGCCACGTGGCGTTCCGGGTGGGGCTGCTGCGGAAAAAGTACGACCTTAAAACCACGGAACAGCGCGTGGCGTTCACGCGGGAAGCCGCGAGCCTGCTTTCCACCCTTACCAGCGCCATCGAAACCGACGCGTATGCTTCGGAAGTCGCTTCGCAGACGGGCATTTCCGCCGAAGCCATAAGGGCGGAGATTTCAAAGTCACGCGCCGGACAAGCTCTGGCAAACCGGCTTTCGCCGGTCAGGCCCGCCGGGCGCTTTGGCGTTTTGGAGCGCAGGGACGAAAAGGGCGTCAACTCCGCGAGGAAGGGCGTGTTGCAGCTTTTGTTCGCGTATCCGGCGGCTTGCCGCGCGGTGGAGGGCGGCAAAGCGCTTACGGCGGAGGAAATGGGCGGCGGGGTTTACGGGCAAATGCTTTCCCTCGCGTTTGAAACCGCGAAGGCAGGGCGCGCGCTTTCCCCGGCGGACGTGATAAACCGCTTCGAAACCTTGGAAGAACAGCAGCTCGCCACGGGCGTGTTTTTCCGCTCGGAAAAGTACGAAACCCTCCCCGACGCGGAAAAGGCGCTTAACGAAATGATTGCGGTAATTAAACGCGGATGGTACGACAAGCTGCTCGCAGACGCGCAAGCGTCGGGTGAAGGCGCGTTAAACGCCGTAAATACGCTGTTTGAGGCCAAAAGAAATCTTAACTCACTGTATATAACCCTAACCGATGGTTAGACTAATAAAACTGACGAGAGGAATGGTTTTGGTTGAAACCCATTGACGATACCTTGCTGACGAACCGGATTAAGGACCTGGTCGCGATTGGCAAGAAGAAAAAGAATGTGCTCGAGTATAAGGAGATTATGGATTTCCTCGGCGACGTGGACCTTGACCCCGACCAGGTGGAAAAGGTTTACGAGCACTTGGAAAGTCAGGGCATTGATATCCTCGGCGGCGTGGAGGTCGAGGAGGAAGCCGAAAAGGAAATCGACTTAACCGCCGTGGAAGGCGCCATCAACATTGACGACCACGTCCGCATGTACCTGAAGGAAATCGGCAAGGTGCCGCTGCTCACCGCCGACGAGGAAATTGACCTCGCCAAGCGCATGGAAGACGGCGACGATTTCGCGAAGCGCCGCCTTGCGGAAGCCAACCTGCGGTTGGTGGTCAGCATCGCGAAGCGGTACGTGGGGCGCGGAATGCTCTTTTTGGATTTGATACAGGAAGGGAACTTGGGCCTGATAAAGGCGGTGGAAAAGTTCGACTACCGCAAGGGCTACAAGTTCAGCACATACGCCACCTGGTGGATACGCCAGGCGATTACCCGCGCCATCGCGGACCAGGCGCGCACCATCCGCATCCCCGTGCACATGGTGGAAACCATCAACAAGCTCATACGCGTTTCCCGTCAGCTTTTGCAGGAGTTGGGCCGCGACCCGAGCCCCGACGAACTGGCGAAGGAAATGCAGATGCCCGTGGAAAAAGTCCGTGAAATTCTCAAAATCGGGCAGGAGCCCGTTTCCCTTGAAACGCCCATCGGCGAGGAGGAGGACAGCCATCTGGGGGACTTCATCCCGGACGACGACATCCCCGCGCCCGCCGAAGCCGCCGCGTTCACCCTGCTGAAAGAGCAGTTGATCGACGTGCTCGACACCCTGACCGAGCGGGAGGAAAAAGTGCTGCGCCTGCGGTTCGGGCTCGACGATGGCAGGGCGCGCACACTGGAGGAAGTGGGCAAGGAATTTAACGTCACCCGGGAGCGTATACGGCAGATAGAGGCGAAAGCCCTGCGGAAACTGCGCCACCCTAGCCGCAGCAAGAAGCTGAAGGATTATCTGGATTAAAGGGCGGAAGGTTTCGGGGGCGGATGTGTGAAAATGATTTGCGTGAGTGTGGGCGAATGGTGAAGCTTTCCGAAAGGCTACAGGCGGTGTTGGGGTTTGTGCGGGGCAAAACGCTTGCCGACATCGGCGCCGACCACGCGTATATCCCCATTGCGGCGTGCCAGTCGGGCCTGTGCGAAACCGCCATAGCCTGCGACATTAAACCCGGCCCGTTGGGGAAGGCGGCTGAAAATATCAAAGCGTATAATTTGGAAAGCCGCATCCAAACCCGGTTGGGCGCGGGGCTTACCCCTTTACATACCGGCGAGGCGGACTGCATCGTCATCGCCGGAATGGGCGGAATGAACATAATAGAAATACTGACGGCAAGCCTCGAAACCGCGAAAGCGGCAAAGAGGCTTGTTTTGCAGCCCCAACGCGACCTGCCCAAGGTAAAGGCGGCGCTGAGTGCGATGGGCTTTCTGATTGAGGATGAAAAAACCGCGAGGGAGGGCGACCGGTTTTATCCGGTGGTGGCAGCCCGGCACAGGGAAGGATGAGCCTTATTAACGATAGGTTCGTGTTGGATTATGGCGGCATGGTTTTATACCGGGGAAAGGAATACCCTGTTACCGCAAGGGACGGCAATAAGCTTGCCTTCGACGGAAGGGCGTTTTACATCCCGCCGGGTTTGTCGGAAGATGAAATCAGGGACGCCTGCGCCCAATTGTACCGGGTGCTCGCCAAACGCCACATAACGGCGCGGGCGGCTGAGCTTGCCGGTAAGATGAGCTTAACGCCGGCGGCGGTAAAAATAACAAGCGCGAAAACCCGTTGGGGCAGCTGCTCGTCAAGGAACAATATTAACTTCTCATGGCGGTTAATCCTCGCTTCCGACCCGGAGATTGATTATGTCATCGTCCATGAGTTGGCGCATTTAGTTGAGATGAACCACTCCGCCCGGTTTTGGAGAATTGTCGAAAGCGTGATACCCGACCGTAAAAAACAGGAGTCGCGGCTGCGCGTATTGGAAAGGCGGCTTTTCGATGAGGGCTGGGGTTAAGGGAAAATGCGCGTATGGCGCTTGTGGGGCGCGTTTGCCCGTGTTATAGTGGGAATATGTCTCCTGCTCCTGTGTACAAGGTAGTTATTTATCCGAATGAAGACAATGCGGGCGGTTATTGGGCAAAATGCCCTATTGATGAAAAAGGCTGCGCTTTTACCGATGGTAAGACGATTATGGAAACAGAAATAAATATGTTTGAATCCGTTTCCCTCATGCTGCGGGACATAAATCCCGGTATTACGGACTATTCGCTCGCTTTTACCTTGGCAGACAAACCTTACGATGAATAAGCTGCACACCACCACCGCTTTATTCACAGTTGGATAATGCCGCTTTAATTTGCTGTAATGCGTTCAGGTTTGGAAAGAAGGGGGTATGCAAAGTGGCAACCTTAACAATTAACAATGTTGACGATGGCGTAAGAAGCAATTTTGAGCAGACTTGTTCTTCTGTTGGTATAAATATATCAGCAGGAATAAATATTCTTATGCGTTTGGCTATCAGGGAAAAAGGCATGTTATTAGGCGATTCAATACAAAAAAGAACGCTTGCCCAGAGACAACGGGCGGCTTTTGAGGAATTTGCGGAAGATATTTCTAAATGCGAGCCGTTAGGAGAGGATTTCGACGAGGTAATGAAAGAGGGCGTTCATGTCCGAGGGACTTTTGAGCTATGAGATGTGCATTAGATACCAACATCATTTCTTTTTTGCTCAAAGGAGATAAGGATGTCAACGCTTCGTATCGAAAGGCAAACGATAGCGGTCATGTTTTTATTATTCCTGTAGTTGCTTATTATGAAATCAAACGCGGTCTGCTTGCCGTTAACGCATATAGACAGATGAATCTTTTTGATAAACTGTGCAATCTGTTTTTTGTCGAGGAAATGAGCATTGCGGTATGGGACAAAGCCGCTCAAATTCACGTTGAATTAAAGAGGCGAGGGACACCGTTAGGCAGGGATGACGGCGATATTTTTATTGCAGCCCATTGCCTTACGAATAACTACACATTGGTTACAAACAATAAAAGCGACTTCGAGCGCATTGACGGATTACGATTCATTGATTGGAAAATACAATAAATACTCAAACAGGCGACCGTATATGCGCTGAGAATTTTGAGCTAAAAGTCGCGATTCTTCGATGAATGCGCATTACTGTATGCGTTTGCGCGTAAAGAGGTATATCAGCCATATAAAGAATCCGGCGGATAAAGCGTTGGATTTTTTTTATGTCTCACGCCCTGACTGCGACGCCGTATAAAACGCCGTGGCGACGCACCCGGGCGATTCTTGGGGACGGCGAGTTGCCGTTGTAGAAGTTGCATAAAAATGGAATCGAAAAAAGATTCTGAATTGTTCGTTTTGTGAATTTAAAAAATTTGTAACACATAGGGAATAAAATAAAAAAAAGTATTGTAATTTAATTTTAATTTGAATATCATGTGAGTAATATTGTAATAAAAAAGGGGGATATACATGAAAAAATCATGGAAGGGCTTTAAAAGGCTTGTTTCGCTGATGTTGGCGGTTATGCTGACGTTGGCGTACCTGCCGAACGCAACGGCAGAGGTGACCCCCTACCCGGGTTCACTGTACCCGGACAGCGTGAGTTTTAAGAAAACGGTCAGCGGCGCGACGGTGCCGACCGGAGGTCTGCAATTTGACTACAAATTGACGAATACTGACACCGATCTCAGTTTGATAAAATCGATAACGGTTGCGGCGGGGGCGACGACGGCTTCCGGCGCGTTCACGCAAGCGGATATGCAAGACCTCGGCGGCCCGGGTACGTATACGTTGGAGGAACTGCCCAATGCCTACGACAGTTGGCCGCAGGACACGAGCGTGCATACCTTTAAGGTGGGCGACGCGAGTACGACCGCTTCCGGTTTGCACTGGCAGCCGGCGGGTTCCAACGGCAACCCCTTCGGCACGGGCAACTATTTCAGCGGCATCGTTTTCAATGACTACACGCCGTTTAATTCCGATGTTGAGGGTGGTTTGGCGGTAGGAGGTAAGTTCAGGTGGAATAATAACAATACTCCTAACTTCGGTTTTACTATAGGGTCGCCCTATACCGGTTTGGATATACCCTCGCACGACCCGAGGCTGATAGTGGCGGGCGGGTTTGAATCCCTTAACGGGAGAAATGTTCAGCTGATGGTGCGCGGAGGGGATTCCTATGTAGAAGAAAATATTGTCCTTCCTTCTACCTTTTCGTGGGAATATCCCAATCGTGTTGTTAAGAAAACCAAAAACGAGCTTGCCGAGTTTTTCAACGACGCTTATACGGATATGTCCGCACTCAGCCAGTCTATCTACAGCCTTGGCGGAGGCTCGGGCGCGGTAAGCGCTAGCAAGGCCCGCCAGGTTTTTGGCATTTATGACGACAGCGAAGTGGTGGTGCTTACGGCGAAACCCGTGACGAGTGCTGCGGTAACCGGATGGGTTAACGCGGGTTACATTGCCGCAGCCGGTAATGTAGCGACTGGCGCAACTGATTTTGTCACGGACTTTAAAGCGAAATTCCCTAGCGGAATCGGCAGCAAGGTCAAAGTCATTGTATATAACGTGGAAACTACCGCTAAATATAATAGTAATACGGGGCCCTTTATCGTTAATCCTTTTTTCCCGAAAGAATTGGCAGATAGCAATGTTATGGTTCTAATTAACGTGGTCGGAAACGTAACTGGCGATGTTATTTTTACGGGAGAGTGTGAATTTTTAGGCTACAGCCGGAATGGCGGTGCTGCTGCCAATAATATACCGTATAACAATATAAAAGACAGACTAGGCAATATGACTCCCTACGGGTTTTATAACACTATGTTGGATAGGTTTGTTTGGAATTTTCCTATAACGGGTGGGACGCTTTATCTCAAGGATATGGGATGGCCTACCGACAAAGCGTACATTCTCGGTTCCGTGTTGGCGTTGGAGGCCGATGTGGGAAGTCTTGCCACGCCCGCTCGTGTGAACATAAGCGGATTGTTGGTAGCCCAAAGCTTGACCGGCGGTGACGGTTTCGAAATTCACACCGTCACGGCAAAGGGCAAAAACGACCCCGTAAAGCTGCAATTTGACTTCGCTAGCGTCTACAAGCCCGTGCCGCTTAACCAGATAACCATCAGAAAGGTTGACGGCAGCGATAAGCTTTTGGACGGCGCTCAGTTTACGCTGACCAAGGACGGAGGTAGTGCGGAAACGTATACCGTCTCCAACGGAAAGCTTGTCATTGCTAATCTTTCCAATGGCACATACAAATTAAAAGAAACTGAGGTTCCCGACGGGTATACCGCCGCCAGTTATCTGACAGGCGGCAGCCTTACGTTCACCGTTGCGGGCGGCAGAATTACCACCCATTCCGGCGGCGGGGACGATGTTGTCTTTTCTAATACGGAAATTAAGGTCATAAACAGAGAAGCGCCTAAAGTTACGAGCGTAACGGCAAGCAAGAAGTGGGAGGACGAGAACCTCAAGTCGTACCGCCCCAATCCGGCGGACTTTGCGCTGACGCTGTACCGGGACGGTCAGTTGTACGATTATGCCGCTGACGGCGGCAGGTTGACCGAGACGGAAAACGAAGGTGAAAATACGTGGACGTATACCTTCAGCAATCTTCCCATAGCTAAACCGAACGGCACGCCTTACGCGTACACCGTGGGCGAGCCGGAAGTGCTGAATTACTCCAGAACCCCGGCTGAAAATGTGGAGGACGGCGAAACAATTACCAATAAAATTGATGTAAGAACGAAGATAACGGCGACCAAGAAGTGGGTGGATAAGGATGGAGCGGCGACGTACCGCCCCAAGCCGGAAGCCTTTGAACTGACCCTGCTCAGAAATAACGGCGTGTACGAAACATACGCAAATGACGGGGGTATCCTTACCCAAACGGAAGACGGCGACACCTGGACGTATGAGTTCAGCAACCTGCCGAAGTACCGCTTATCTGACGGGACGGAGTACACCTACACCATAGAGGAGCAGAACACACCGGCGAATTACGTAAAAGACCCGGTTAAGGCAGTGGCGGACGGCGAAACAATCACCAACACCATTGACGTAAAAACCTCGATAACCGCGAAGAAGAAGTGGGAAGACGAGGGCTTTGAGAAGTACCGCCCCAAGCCGGAAGACTTTGAGCTGAAATTGTACCGCAACGGCATGGAGTACAATTATACTGCCGACGAGGGCGTACTCACCCAAACGGAAACCGACGACATCTGGACGTATACGTTCAGCAACCTGCCGATGTACCGTAAGGATACGGGCGCTGCTTATAAATACACCATAGGCGAAAGCGTACCCAGTAATTACACCAGAGACCCGGGTAAGGATGTGCAGGACGGCGAAACAATCACCAATAAACTGAACGTGGCAAGCATAACAATTAATAAGAAGGATAACGCAGGAAATCCTTTGGACGGCGCGGAATTTACGCTGACAAAGACCGCCGGTAGCCCGGATTACACGGCGGTAACTATCGCCGGTACAAACGGCGTATTCTTCTTCGGCGGGCTGACGAACGGAACCTATACCTTAACAGAAAGCAAAGTCCCGACAGGATATGACGGCTCCGCGCCGGTTACGTTTACGGTGTACAACGGTGTGGTAACGTACAATGCCAATGCG
>JAISWA010000142.1 GCA_031271275.1 Clostridiales bacterium
ACCCTGCCGCTCGCGAAAAGCGCGGATGCGGTGTTGTCGCTTCCGCCGGGGGAGCGCAGCCACATGGTATCGTAGCCCTCGCCGTCTTCGGGGATGGAAAGCTTCGCGAAATTATTGACGGCGGCTTCGTTGTTTTGGTTGGCGGTTCCCCCGCCCCACTGATAGGATTTTGAAAGGAAGTTGGCGGCTTCGCCGTAACTTAACGCGAACGCCACGTCGGTCCCCCGGGAGTCAAATTCCGCGCTTGGCTTGCTGAAACTGTCGGTTAAGCCGGAAGCGTTTTTCGTGCCGGCGCCGAGCATAGCGGCGGCGTTGTTTTTAACCGTGTACGCGCGAAGGTTTGTCAAGGGGGTTTCGCCCGTAAACCATTGGTTGATTTTTTGCCGGACGGCGGAACTGCCATAGTCGTTTGTCGCGCCGTACTCCGTGTATTGGAGGGCGGGGTCGCCGTCATTGATAAACTGCTTGCGGACGATGAGCGAGTAATTTCCGTTCCTCGCGATTTCCACCCAGTCGGAGGAGTCGCCGGTTTTATCCGCGCCCAACAGTCGCCCGTCCGTCAGTTGAGGCGTATCTGTTATGGGGGAGGAGGGGGTCTTGCCGTCCGCGCCGGGGCAGTTTTTGTTTTTCAGGTACGCGCTAAGCGCCGAGGACATTTTGCCAAACAGGAACATTTGGTTGGTGGAAATCGCGTTCAGCATCTCCTTTACGCTTTCGTTTATCTCCAACAGCTCGCTGATGGAAGGGTCGAGGGCTTTTGTGTCCGTAAGCGTCCCGAGCACGTATTGCAGTTTTTCCCCTTCCGCGTTGATAATGTGGCTTAATCCGATTTCCTCCATGGCGATGGACGTGAGGATTTGGGAAATCGAGCTTTCGAGGGTGCCGGTCTCCGGGTTAACCGGAATGGTTGGAAGTGACAATAATACCGTCTCCTTTATAAGAATTTGAGGCGTCGCCTCGTTTACATCTTATGGCTTGTATAAGGGATTGGTTACTCAGGTTCACATCTGCGCCTTTCTTCTTTCGAAAAAATCGTCCACGGCTTTAATGATCTGCCCCGGCGTCATGGACTTGAGCAGATAACCTTCCAATTTAAAATCTTTCAGGCTGAGGATGCTTTCCTTGTCGTCCCGGTTCGTCAAAAAAATGACCGGGATATCCGCGAATTCCGGTTCCGTCCGGATCATCTCAAGCACCTGCTTCCCGTCCGCCACGGGCATGGCGTAATCGAGCAGGATTAAGTCCGGCCTGTTAAGCGTCAGGTACTTAATCGCCATCGTGCCGGAATTGGCGAGGAACACGTTGTATTTTTCCCCAAGATAGCCTTTGACGTTGCGCAGGGTAACCCCGGAGTCGTCCACCACCAGGATTTTTTTCTGCATATTGTAAGTTTTAATGGAATTGTCAATTTTCTCAACCAATTCGCTGACTTGGGCGGTAAGGGGCCGCAAAAATTCCTGCCGGAGGATATTCGCGGAGATGATTACCTTTACCGCCTTTAAATCTTCCTCGCAGCCCAACGCGAAAATCGGGATGTCGTCCATGACCGCTTTGTCCTTGAGGAAATTAAGCGCCTGCTGCTGTTTGACGAGCTTCTCGTCCGTATAAATGAGAATCCCGTCCACCGGCTCTTTAAAACCGTTGATGGCGTCCGTGTCCGCCGGAACCGCGCTGACCTTAAAAGACGCGGCGAGCATTTGCTCCTTAACGGACATAAAGAGAAAGTCCCTGACTTCCGAAATGATTAAGATGTTGTACATAAACACCTCCGTTCTTTCCCATCATATGAAACTTGTACCCTTGCCGTGCGGTTATGAATGGGATTTTATGAGTTGAGCCCGTTTTTTGCCGTTTGCGCGGCATAAAAAATACGCAAACAATGACTGATATTTGCCGTTTGCGTATTTTTATATTATCGGAAAACGTTGTTATTTACAGCGTTTGAAGGGGTATTACATATAATTCCAAGAAGCGCTCGCGTTTTACCTCGCGGCCCCGCCGCGTTAGCATAGCATTATCAATGCACCGTGCGGCGTAGGTCGCCAACCTTGTGCCTTTGTCCGGCCGGTACGAGGTAATGGCTTTTATCAGCCCAATCGTACCCACCGAAATCATGTCCTCGTTTTCCTTGTTGTGATTCCCGTATTTTTTTACCACATGGGCGACCAACCGCAGGTTACGCTCCACCAAAATGTTTTTGGCGTCTTCGTCGCCGTTTGCGTAAGCTCTTAAGTATTTTTGTTCTTCATCCGCGGACAGCGGCTTTGGGAAGGAATTGCCGCCGGTCAGGTAGCCAAATAAAAAAATGCCCCGCAATAATAAAGCAAGCCCCAAAAACACAAAAATCCCCCCTCGCGTTCCATTATATGCGAGGGGGGTTCTTTTTGCGCCTGACCTATAAATTTTTTTATTCGCCTTTTACAAAATCTCTGTCACCTGTGATGACGCACCCGTTTTCGTCTTCCGAAACCGGCGCGTTATCGTCTTTATCTTCGTCGTCATCGTAGTCGTCACAGTTGCCGCAGCAGCATTCCCCGTCGCCGCAGCGGCATTCGTTTTTCTTGCATAACTTAACAATCAGGAATATCACCGCAAGCAAAGCGGCTACCGCCGTAACAACCGCGAACCAAATCAGCATACCGTTCTTTTTTACTTCCCTCATTCGACTCTCTCCTTTTCTTTTCCGCGGTCTATACTTCCGTAATCGGTAAACGCGCGGCGCATGATTTGTTTTTCGTCGTGAAACTTCAACAGATGGTAAGCCTCGTGCTGTTTATAAAAACCCACGTCCGAAAAAAATTCCTCCACTTGGGGCTTACAGTAGAAGGAATCGGTTGTCATAAGATACCAATGCACCGTTTTGTTGACGATATCGTCCATGCCTTGAAAAGTATACTGCGTCTTACCGATATATTTCAAAACACGGGCGGTTACGCCGCTTTCTTCCTTCACTTCGCGAAGCGCCGCCTGTTTGTGCGTCTCGTCCTGCTCCAGTGTGCCCTTGGGCATTACCCATCCCATGAATTTGCCGTTATTATTCCGGTAAAGCAATAAAACTTTGCTCTTATATATTACAACTCCGCCGCAGCTGACCGCTGTAATGGTCGAATCATCCACGAACCAATCACCACTTTAAAACGCATTTCATTTTTAGCTGACGGAATTTTTACCGCCTATAGTGCGCCCGTGCGCCTGCCGTTGACATTTCTCCCCAAACGTAACCGAAGCAGTTAGCTCGGGTCAAGCGACCCCGCGGCACATAAACGCATTCGCTTAGCGCTGCTCCCTTCCGGGTCTGACGCGGTTCACAAAGGCTTATTGCGCGGGACTTGACCGTCAACGCTACTTACCCCGGGCAGACTTTAAAAAGAAGGAGCCGAAGACAGGCTTCACCCTCGCTATGGCGGGTTTCGAGTACAGGGATCCGCCACCTCCCCGGTTAGC
>JAISWA010000155.1 GCA_031271275.1 Clostridiales bacterium
TCGTAGCCCGGCAAAATATAGCCGTCCAAAATGTCGCTTTCTTCCGTCAGCTTCAAATATATTTTTTCCCCCGGAACATGAAGCGCGTCCGATAACGCTTCTATGCAAAAAACCGCGAAAAAGCACTGCTCATGCGTCATGTCAAATGCCCCTTCAAATTGCATATAATGTAACCGTATTATACCGCGCCACACCGCAAAGAACATAACTTTTCTTCCGCCGAACACGTTGCCCTTAAAAGTGCTATACTCTCTCAAGCCATTTCAAAACTAAAAAGGACTGTCCGCCATGACCCTCTCCTGCATCATCGAAAAAATCGAGCGTTGGGCGCCGCCTTCCGACGCGGAAAACTGGGATAACACCGGTCTGCTTATCGGCGACGCCAACCGGGAAATCCGCCGCGTACTCGTAGCGTTGGACGCCACCCCCGCCGTAATCGACGAAGCCGTAACAGGCGGGTTCGATTTGCTTATCACCCACCATCCCATGATATTCGACCCCTTAAAGCGAATCCTGGAAAGCGATTCCCTCGGGCGGAAAATTTTGTTATTAATCAAAAATAATATCAATCTTTATTGCGCGCATACTAATCTGGATAGCGCCGACGGCGGCGTGAACGACGTTTTTTTTGATTTAATCGGCCTTACGGAAAAACAGCCGCTGATGGAGCCGCTGCCAAGCGGCAATTCCCTCGGGCGAGTCGGTATGCTTCCCCAAGCGGCGGCGCTGAAAGATTTCGCGAGCGAAATAAAAAATAAATTATTAATAGAAGAAATCCGCTATGCCGGGCCGCCGGAAAAGCTTGTTCAAAAAATCGGCTTCTGCGTAGGCGACGCGTCGGGAAGGCGATACATACAGGCGGCGGCGGAACGCGGCTGCGATGTGTATATCACGGGCGACTTGCGCTATCACGGTACCGAAGACGCTTTGGAAGCGGGGCTTTGCCTGATAGATATCACCCACTACGCGGGTGAAGCGCCCATCATACAAACCGTGGTGGACTTCCTCAAAAAAGAAACCGCCCGCGAAGGCGGCAGCCTTACCATACGCGCGTCGTCGGTAAACGGGCAGGTCTTTAAAAAATTGTAAAATAATTTTCCAAACACGCCCTAACCTGCCAACAGAATAGTAGTATTAATAAAATGAATCTACTCAAACTATTGTTGCGGATATGCCCGCAATGAGGAGGAGATTCATTAATGAACTGGAAGAAAATGATTACGGTCGGTTTAGTCGCAGGCGTGCTCGCCGTGACTGGCTGTTCAAACACCGCTCCGGGGACAAAACGGAGCAACCGGCCGTCAGTTAACGCTACCTATCAAAGAAACCGGCGTTATAACGCCAATACCTTACGCAACCGCGGTATAAGCAACGGTGCCATAAACGGCAACGTCGCCGTTTCAGGTGATAATTACCGCGCCGACGGCAACATTTTACCCGCCGGAAACAACGCTACCGGCGTAATCGGTTGGGGGGACAGCGTTATTAAAGGTTGGAACGATCACAACCGGAACGCAAACGGTCCGGAACGTTCCTATAACCGCCCCCGTTCCTACAAACGCGGCGTAACCGGAACGACGAACGCCACCCGCTCCTATGAGCGCAATATAACCTCGCCTACCGGAGCCGCCCAATCCTATGGCCGCGGAATAACCGCCCCTACGGGCGCAACCCGTTCGTATAACCGGAGCACCACCGGTTCAAGGAACACCGCGCGTTACAGAAGCGGAAATATTCCTTCCGCCGGTAACAATTATTTCGGGCGCGGCTATTACGGCGCCAACAACCATCCCGTAACGCGCTTTAACGGAAGCGGCCTCAGCAGAAACCGCAGCATTGCCCCGAGCGCCCGTTTCAAAACCGGCCGCCGTTTTACCGGGAACAGGAATTTAACGCCCCCCGTTACCGGTTTGACCAACGGCAGCGCGCAAATTAACAGAAGCGAAGCCAACGGCACCGGAAGCGCCCCTGTGGTAACACCGCAGAAAAAAAATGTTTCCGCCAAAAAAGTAACGGTTAAGCGCACCCGGAAAGCCGCGGCGCCCGCTCCAAAAGTGACGCCCGCGCCAACGGCGGCGCCCAAAACCGTTGTGGCTCCCGCGCCCCGGTACAGCAGCCATGTGAGTTCATTCCGCTACAGGCCAAAGAGTTACAGACAACCCACACGCCCCGGCGACCCGCGATACGTTAACGTGGACGCGCTCATCAAGGCGTTGGAAAAAATGCGCGACGTACAATACGTCAAGCCGAACCGTTCTTCGAGCGCAACGGCGAATCCTACCAGAACCCTTAAACCAACCGCCGTTAACAAAAGGAAAACCCCGAAACGCGCCGGTATCAATAAAGCCACGCGGCGCATCGTAGATTCGTTAACCCGCAGAACCAAGAATTTCGTCCGCGCTAACCGTTCAAGCAATACAATTACGAACACCGGCGGGAGTGTTATCCGGAAACAAGCGCCATTCGCAAATCTCGAGCCTATGAGAAAAGCGGCGGAATTAAGAAGGAAGGCAGCGGAGGCTAAGCAAGCACGCGCGCCCGGAAGCTTAAAACCGGCTCCCCGCAGCGGGGCAGGCAGGGTTGTAAACGCGCCGCGCGCGCCGCGCAAAGATATCAGCAACACAAAAAACATCCCTCCCGTCCGTTATCGCGCGACTCCGGATAGAAAACCGTCAGTCAACAGGTTTAGCAATATTGAACAGCCAAAATCCGCAATCAACAAGATAATAAGCAGGTCACCGGCAGCGAAAGATACGGAAGAGATTATTTACAAATAATTGTTGTCTTAAAAAATATAAAACCGCCTTATCGGTTAATTGACCGATGGGCGGTTTTTGCCTTAAATTAAATTGTACAAATGATTTCCACCTGTGTTATGCTGTGCAGCCTAATGAGTGTTATGCTGTGCAACCTAATGAGTGTCATGCTGTGCAGCCTAATGAGTGTCATCCTGAGCGTAAGCGAAGGATCATCCGTCATAAGAGCCTGTCTAACATCTTCGTTTGCCGTCTTTTTTGCGAGATATTAGACAGGCTCTAAGGATTCTTCGCTTCGCTCAGAATGACCTGCTCGTTTGCTTTTAATTCCGCGCAGCCGAAATACGATACCGGGGTTGATACCATGAACGCGTTTTATGAGCAGATTTATGAAATCGTCTCGCGAATCCCCTACGGCAAAGTAATCAATTACGGCGCCATCGCGCGAATGCTCGGGCGTCCCCGCGCCGCGCGGGAAGTGGGTTGGGCAATGCGCAACTGCCCTGAAAACCACCCGTGGCATCGCGTGATTATGGCAGACGGCAGCGTCTCGGGCGGTCAATACGCGGAACTCCGCAAGTCGTTGCTCGAGTCAGAGGGAATCGCTTTCTCGGCAGAGGGCCGCGTTAATATGAAAGATTATCGGTGGAACGGCGTTTAAACATTTTAAATTTTATTTTTCAACTTGAAAACATACGCCAAAATCTCGGCGACTGCCTCATACAGTTCCTGCGGAATTTCCTGCCCTATTTCCACATCCGCGTAAATGGTTCTCGCAAGCTGCGGGTTCTCGACGATTTCCACATTGTTTTCCCAGCCTTTTTCCTTAATGCGCCTCGCGAGAAAATCCACCCCCTTCGCGACCAACAGCGGCGCGCCCGCTTTCAAATGGTCATACTGCAGCGCCACCGCGTAATGCGTGGGGTTGGTGATAAT
>JAISWA010000214.1 GCA_031271275.1 Clostridiales bacterium
ACTGGTAAACCGGACGGTCAAGGAAGAATTGTCGCGGGAATTGAGAATCGTCCCGATTTGCTTCCATTCCGGTTCGTCAAGGTTAACCGAAATCAGCGCGCCAAGCGTCGCGCTGTACATAATCTTTCCGTTCGCGTCCGACACTTCTACCCCGAGCTTCGGTTCCGCAAGCGCCTGATTGTTTGCCATATTTAAAATCCATGAACTCAGCAGGTAATAGGTGCCGGGCTTAACCGTCACCCGCTGTTGAAAAATCACCGCGCCGGGGACGTCGCCGTTGACCACCATCATTCTGCCGGTTTCATTCCCGGAGGTGTGGTCGGATATGCGCCACCAGGTGCTTTGAACGTTTGCGGTGGCGTCGTTCATGATGTTTTGTACGGTGTACTGCCTTGGCCCCGGCGTTATCCCGACGGGGTTGGGTTGGGTATACATAAAATCCGTTCCGATATCCGTGTAGGGGTTGGGATTCGCCCCGGTATTGGCGGGCGTTCCCTGCGGGAAACTTCCGAACGTGCCGCCGTCCGCCCCGGTGATTAAGTTCTCCGGTAAAACCGTTACGCTCTCGTCCAGAATCGTTTGCACCGGGCTGTATTTCACCGGGCCGTTCAAAATATCCTGCCCGCTTATATCCGCGCCGGATACCGTAACCAAAAGCGTGTCGGGCGTGGTCGCGTCCAGGTGGGTAGCGCCGGTTGCGGGGTTTTCAACGAAACTGATTGGCGGGGTTGCCGCCTTTTGCGGGCTGCCCGGAACCGCGTTGGCAAAATCCCCCGGGGACGGGGAAGCGGGCGTTCCGTAAGCCTCCACGATACGGTAGCCGCCGCTTGGCACGTTGGTGAACGCGTAATTTCCGCTTGCGTCGGTTAATACGGCGAGCGTTTCATTTGTCGCGGTATTTTGAAGTATGACAGGAACATTCGCGATACCCGTTGTCACGGACGCAGGGTTAGCCGTTCTCGCCCCGTCATAAAGCAGCCTTCCGGATATGTCAGCCATTTAAAAACACACCATCCATGTCCGCTATAGTATGTCTTAGTCATCAGTATATGTCCCAAGCGGGGAAACAGTGCAAAAAAGACCTCCGGATATTTGCGCGCGGCGCGAAAATGATTTTGTTGCCGTAATATTCAATTATTGTTATACTGCGGCGTAAATTAATTTTCGCGGAAAGAACCCCCGCCTTTTTGGAAATCTTAAAAGAGATTCGGCGTCGCGGCTGAAAGCGCCGTTTAAGAAAGTAGTGGGACGGGCAACATTCTTTCTTATAATAAACACAATAATCAAGTTGGGCGCGTATGCGCCAATGTGGGTGGCACCGCGGGAATATTTAGGTCGTTTTGATCTGTCTCGTCCCACAAAAACACGTCGTGTTTTTGCGGGGCTTTTTAATTAATAGCAAAATAGAATAAGGAGCGCTTTTTCATGAACGTTTATAGAACGCACAACTGCGGGGAACTCCGCGGGGAACATGTGGCGGGCGAACGGCGGATACGGCTTGCCGGGTGGATAGACACCATACGCGACCACGGCGGCGTCATTTTTATCGACCTGCGCGACCATTACGGAACCACGCAAATCGTGGTCAACGATGAGAATTTGCTATCCGGGCTGGGCAAGGAGTCCGTTATTTCCGTGGAAGGCATTCTGCGAGAGCGGTCTGAGGACACTTTCAACCCCAAAATTTCCACGGGAACGGTGGAGCTTAAAGTTGAAAAACTTACCGTGTTAAGCCGCGCGGTTTCGCAGATACCTTTCGAAATCGGGGAATCGGAGCAGACGCGGGAAGACGTCCGTTTAAAATACCGGTTTCTCGATTTGCGCAACCCCGCCGTACACAAAAACATCGTGCTGCGTTCCGAAGTCGCGCGTTTTATGCGAAAAAAAATGGACGAGCTCGGCTTTTTGGAGATACAGACGCCCATCCTCACTTCCTCGTCGCCGGAAGGCGCAAGGGACTATTTGGTTCCTAGCCGGAAACACAAGGGCATGTTTTACGCGCTTCCGCAAGCGCCGCAGATTTTCAAGCAGTTACTCATGACCTCCGGCTTTGACAGGTATTATCAGCTCGCGCCCTGTTTCCGGGACGAAGATGCCCGCGCCGACCGTTCGCCGGGGGAATTTTATCAGCTCGACTTCGAGATGGCGTTCGCCACGCAGGAGGACGTATTCGAAGTGGCGGAAAAAGTCTTATATGAAACATTCGCAAAGTTTTCAGACAAAAAGGTCAGCCCCGCGCCGTTTAGGCGTATCACTTACGCCGAAAGCATGATGCAGTACGGCACGGACAAACCGGATTTGCGGAACCCGCTGCTTATTGAAGACTTGACGGATTATTTCTCCGAGGTGGATTTTATGCCCTTCAAGGGTAAGCCGGTGCGCGGAATCGTCGCGCCGGACTGCGCTTTCCAGTCGAAGGGCTTCTTTGAAAAGATGCTCGATTTCGCCACGGAAATCGGGATGAAAGGGCTTGGGTACATTTCCGTTATGGAGGAAATGGCGCTTAAGGGTCCCATCGTGAAATTCCTTTCGCCGGAGAAACAGCGGGATTTAATACTGCGCCTCGCCTTGGAGGAAAACGACACGCTGTTCTTTATCAGCGACGTAAGCAAGTTAGTGGACGGACTCGCGGGGCAGATACGCTCCGAGTTGGGCAAGCGGCTTGGGCTGACCGACGAAAACGCCTTTGAAATGTGCTTTATCACCGACTTCCCCATGTACGAGATAAACGAGGAAACCGGAAAGCTCGCGTTTACCCACAACCCCTTCTCTATGCCCCAAGGGGAGATGGAAGCCCTTGAAACCACGGACCCCCTTGAAATTACGGCGTACCAGTATGATATCGTGTGCAACGGCGTGGAGCTTTCCTCCGGCGCGGTGCGCAACCACCGCCCCGATATTATGGTAAAGGCCTTTGAAATCGCGGGCTATACCAGGGAAGACATTGAGCAAAAGTTCCCGGCGCTGTTTAACGCCTTCCATTACGGCGCGCCGCCCCACGCGGGCATGGCGCCCGGTTTCGACAGGGTTTTGATGCTGCTGACCGGGCAGGAAAGCGTGCGCGAGGTTATCGCCTTCCCCATGAACAGCAACGCCCAGGACGTGCTGCTTGGCGCGCCGGGCGCGGTTACGGAGCAGCAGATGAGGGAAGCGCATATAAAAATGCGTTAAGACACGCCACAATTTGCGCGGGGTGAATTATGGAGAATATAAAGAATTTAGAAGCGTTGGCAAAGTTGGATTTGCCGGAGGAAGACCGTCAAATGATTTCAAAGCGCGGGGATGTTTTACTGGAAAGCTTCGGCGCATTGTCCGCCGTGGATACCGGCGGCGTAGAACCGATGTACACGCCGCTTGACGTGTGCAATGTGCTGCGGGAAGACGTATGCGCGAAAAATATTTCCCGGGAAGCGCTGCTTTCCAACGCGCCCATGCGCAGCGACGGCTTTTTCCAGACGCCGAAAACGATATAATACGGTTCATTTAGCTATATATGCGGCGCTAATGTTTAAACGGTCGCTGTGTCGCGTTTGCCGATGCAAACGCTCCACTCGTGCGGGCGCTTCGCCGATGCGGAATCGGTTTTTTGATTCCGCTGCGCTCCTCGCGCCCGTTTATATTTAATTTTCGCCACATATATAATTCCCCGGAGGTTATCATGGAATATTATATAACGGATTTTAATGTATCCAATCCGAACGCCGCCGCCCTTGAGGACGGAATCATGAAAAAAGGAAGCCTGACGACTGCCGGGTCAAAAATGCTTTCTCGTTTTGCGGCGCTGTTTGACGCGGGGGTGGTTGAGCGGCTGATGGGCTCCGGCGTGGAAATCTCGGGCAAAACGAAGATGAAGGAATTTGGGATGCCGGACTTTTTTGCGGACCCAAACGACGGGGCGCTTTCCGGCTCCGCCCAAGCCGTCATGAATAACGCCGCGGCTTACTGCCTGTGCAACGACTTGTTCGGGCAATACCGCCGGGAAGCCGCCGAAAACCGTTTATGCTACCTCCACCCGACCTACGGGACGGTTTCCCGTTACGGGCTTATCCCCCTTGCCGCGTCCATGGACCAAATCGGAATCCTGTGCAAAAACGCGAATGACGGGTTTGCGCTGCTTGCGAAAATTTCCGGCAACGACGCGCGGGACGGGGCGATGTTCCCGGAAAAAGCGTATTCCTATGAGAAGCGCGGGAAAAAAATGCGGCTTCGCGTACCCGGGAATATCCTCCGCCTTGCGGACGAGGGCACGCGGGAGGCGGTAAACGATTTCGCGGGGAAATTTGAAGCCCGGGACGAATCCAATCTTGAGCATTTCGGCGTAATCAGCCCAGTGATGTATATTCTGACCTGCGCGGAAATCAGCAACAACCTGAGCCGTTATGACGGGGTGAAGTTTGGCTACCGCGCCCCCGGCGCTGAAAACCTCGAAAGCCTTTACGTTAAAACGCGCACGGAAGCTTTCGGCATGGAGGCGAAGTTGGCCGCGATGATGGGGGCGGC
>JAISWA010000010.1 GCA_031271275.1 Clostridiales bacterium
GACGCTATGGCGCGGTATAAGCGGCTGCGGGGTTACGACGTTAAATATTTGACCGGTACCGACGAGCACGGGCAAAAGGTGGAGAACGCCGCGAAAGCCGCGGGCGTTTCGCCCAAGGAACATGTGGACGGCATCGTCGCGCTGTTTAAAAACGCGTGGAAGGCGCTTGACATCGACTACGATATTTTTATCCGCACTACGGATGATTTTCATATCGCCGCCGTGCAGAAAATTTTTAAAAAGCTGCACGACCAGGGCGACATCTACAAGGGCGTTTACGAGGGTTGGTACTGCACGCCGGACGAGTCTTTTTTCACCGACTATCAGTTGGCGGACGGCAAATGCCCCGACTGCGGCCGCGAAGTGGAAAGAATCAAAGAGGACGCGTACTTCTTTAAGCAATCCAAATACGCGGACAGGCTTTTGCAGCACTACGAGGACAACCCGGATTTTATCGTACCCCATTACCGCCGGAATGAAATGATTAACTCGTTCCTGAAACCGGGACTGGAGGATTTATGCGTTTCGCGCACGTCGTTTACGTGGGGCGTCCCGGTGGAATTTGATTCCGGTCATGTGGTATACGTTTGGATTGACGCCCTTTCCAACTATATTACCGCGTTGGGCTTTATGTCCGAAGACGACGGTTTATACCAAAAATACTGGCCCGCCGACGTACACATGATGGCGAAGGAAGTCGTCCGCTTCCACGCGATTATCTGGCCCATTATGTTAATGGCGCTTGGCGAGCCGCTGCCGAAGCAAATTATCGGGCACGGGTGGCTTATGTACGAAGGGCAGAAGATGGGGAAATCATTGGGCAACGCCATAGACCCTATCGCGTTGGCGAAGGAGTACGGCGTGGACGCAATCCGGTATTTCCTGCTGCGGGAGTTTACCCTCGGCCCGGACGGCAACTTTTCCAAGAAAAACTTAATCGCGCGTATCAACGCCGACCTCGCCAACGACTTGGGGAATCTGCTTTCCCGTACCGTGGGCATGGTGGAGAAATATTTTAACGGGGAACTCCCGGTTTTACGCGGCGAAGCGGACATCGACACGGAATTAAAGCAATTGATTCACGCGTCAATCGCAAATTATGAAAACGCGATGGACAAGCTGAATTTTTCAGACGGGCTGACCGCCGTATGGCAAATCATAAGCCGCGCCAATAAATACATCGACGAAACCCAACCGTGGGTGCTTGCCAAAGACGAAGCCCACCGGGAGCGGCTTGCGGAAACGCTTTATAATTTGGCGGAAACCCTGCGTATCGTTTCCATATTAATCTCACCCGTAATGCCGAACACCCCCGCCGTTATCCGGGCGCAGCTTAATATTGCGGACGAAAAACTGTCCCGTTGGGAAAGCGTCAAGACTTTCGGGCTGCTTCCGCGAACGGTGAAAGTGACCAAAGGCGCGGCGGCGTTCCCGAGGATCGAAACTAAATGACGTACTTCGACTCCCACGCCCATTACGACGACGAACGCTTTGACAACGACCGGGCGACATTGCTCGCGGCGCTGCCTTCCCTCGGGGTTTGCGGCGTGGTAAACGCGGGCGCGAATTTGAATTCCTCAAGGGCTTCCGTTACGTTGGCGGAAGCCTTTTCCCATGTTTACGCGGCGGCGGGCGTCCACCCCCACGACGCGGAAACCCTTGACGAAGGAAATTTCGCGGAACTGGAAAAGCTGTTTTCCCATGAAAAAATCGTCGCCGTGGGCGAAATCGGCTTGGACTTTTATTACGACCGCTCCCCACGGGACACGCAGCGGTTCTGGTTTAAGCGGCAGCTTGCGCTTGCGCTAAAATGGGGATTGCCGGTGCTCATCCATTCCCGGGAAGCGGCGGCGGAAGTTTTTGAAATCATCCAAAACAGCGGCGTGCGCAAGGGCGTGATACACAGCTATTCCGGCAGCGCGGAAACGGCGCGGGAATATGTAAAAATGGGCTTTTACATCGGGGTGGGCGGCGTGGTCACCTTTGACAAAACCAAAAAGCTGCCCGAGGTTGTCCGGCAGGTTCCCCTTGAGAATATTTTGATAGAAACCGACGCGCCCTACATGACGCCCGCGCCGCACCGGGGGAAGCGGAACGATTCTTCCTATTTAAAGTATATCGTGGAAGCTATTGCGGCGATAAAAAATGTTACGCCGGAGGAAGTCGCCGCCGTAACCAAAGAAAACGCGGAAAAACTATTCCGCGCATCATCCAAAGGAGGCACCGTATGAAAACGTTACCGGTTGCGCTGCAACTGTATTCCGTGCGGGATTTCGCGGAAAAAGATTTGGAAGGGACGCTGAAGGGCGTTAAGGAAATGGGCTACGACGGCGTGGAGTTTGCAGGGACGCACGGCGCAGCCCCCGACCGGCTCAAAGAAATGTTAGCGGGGTTCGGTCTTGCCGCCGTTTCCTCCCATGTGCCCATTGCGGAAATTTTTGAAAACCCCGCCGGTGCGGTGGAAAAATATAAATCCATCGGCTGCGGGTACATTGCAATCCCCTACCTGCCGCCGGAACTTCGCCCGAGCGGCGCGGATTTCCCAAAAACGCTCGACGCGATTTTGAAAGCAGGCGAAATCTGCAACGACAACGGCATGAGGCTGCTGTACCACAACCACGATTTTGAATTTAGCAAAATGCCCGGCGGCGCGTTCGAGTTGGACTGTTTATACACAAGCGTTCCGGCGGACATTTTGCAGGCGGAGCTTGACGTCTGTTGGATAAAATACGCCGGGCAGGACCCCGCCGCGTATATTCGCAAATACGCGGGGCGCTGCCCGGTGATTCACCTGAAGGATTTTTATAGGGAAGGACCCTCCGAAGGCGTGTACGATTTGTTGGGCGAAACAGAAAAAGACCCGGAGGAAAAGCGGGGCGTGTTCGAGTTTAGGCCGTTGGGTCAGGGGGTTCAGGATTTCCCGCCGATTTTGGAAGCGGCGGAGGTCTGCGGCGCGGAATGGTTGATTGTGGAGCAGGATTTGTCCGTAGGGCGCACTTCCATGGACGCCGCGCGAATAAGCCGGGAATATTTAAAGCGGCAGGGGTATTAAGTTTAATTGCCCGAAAGCGGGAGCAAAAAAGCCATCGACAGCAATACGCACCCCGCCAAACCGGGCAAGGTTACAATCCCCTGCCATTCTGACGATATCGCTCCAATCATCATCAAATCCATACTGAAACAAGTTGGATTATAATCATAGGGAGGTTTTGAACGTGAAATTGACTTATCCCGCCGTTTTCTATAAGGACGAAAAGAGTGGCGCTTACGCTGTGGAAGTACCCGACCTTCCCGGTTGCGCAACCGGGGGAAATACCTATGGCGATGTATCAACAGAAGCGCGCGTGATGTTATCGCGGTGACGATATTTTCAGAAACAAGGCACCCGCTTAGCCGGCGAGTAGTTTGACGCAGACAAAGACGGACAATATAATAAATGAGGATAACCCATGCCCTATCAAATTTTCCCGCGCCCGCAGTCCATCCAATACCCCGGCGGGACGGTTTTAACCGGGGAACTCCCTTTCATCCGGGACGAGTCGCTTCCGGAACAAGGCTATAAAATCCTCCTTACGGAAAACGCGCAGGAAATATACTGCGCCGACGCGCCGGGGGAGCGGTACGCGCGGCAGACGCTTGCGCAGATTTTGGGTCATGCTGATTTTCAAAAAACGGCGGGTCTGGAAGCCGAATGCGTAATCATCGAAGACGCGCCCGCCATTCTGCGGCGGGGGGTGCAGCTCGACATTTCCCGGTGCAAAGTGCCCACCCTTGAAACGCTGTTCCGCGTGGTGGACATACTGAGCGGAATGCGTATCAACGAACTGCAGCTGTATATTGAAGGCTATTCCTATGCCTATGAAGGTTGGGAAGAAAGCTTCCCCGGCGAAACGCCGGTGTCCCGCGAGGAACTCGCACGGCTCAGGGCGTATGCCGCCGAGCGGTTCATTACGCTGATTCCCAATATGAATTGCTTCGGGCATATGGACGCGTGGCTTGCGCTGCCGGAATTGAACCGGCTCGCGGAATGCCCCGACGGCTTCCCGTTTCAAGGGCTTTACCACCGGGCGGCGGGCACCGTTGACCCCAACGACGGGGAAGCCTTTGACTTTGTGCGGGGGCTTTGCGACGATTTGCTGAGGGGATTCGGGAACCCGCCTGAGGGCGAACAGCCGCCAATGTTTAACGCCAACTTGGACGAGCCTTTTGAGCTCGGGATGGGGAAAAGCCGCGAAGCCGTCGAACAGGGCGGCAAAATAAGTGTCTATTCCGATTATGTGAATAAACTCAACGACTATATTAATGCCAAAGGCTTTGACGTTATGATATGGGGCGACGTGGTTTACGCCCACCCGGAGTCCGTGGGGCTGCTTCCGGGAAATATCACGCTGTTGGACTGGCTGTACGAAGGCGCGGGAAGGTTTGAGCGGCGCGCGAAAATCGCGTCGGAAGCCGGCTTCCGCTTTTATGTTTGCCCCGGCACCAGTTCCTGGCGCTCCTTCCTGGGGCGAAGCGGGAACATGAAGGAAAATATTCTCGACGCGGCGGACACGGCACGGCGCTTCGGCGCGTATGGCCTGATGGTCACGGACTGGGGCGACAACGGGCATTGGCAGTACCTTCCGGTGAGCTACCCGGGGTACGCTTTTGCCGCCGCGTACAGTTGGAATCCACATACCGGCGACGGGGAAATTTTTAACTATTTGGACGAACATGTTTTCCGGGATGCGTCGCGCCGCTTCTCCCGACTGCTGTATGAGTTGGGGGATTATTATAAGGAGGAAAAGTCCGTTTCCTTTAACACTACCGAAGCGTTTTACCTGATGACCTGCCAATACCCCGCGCCAACTTCCGGGGCGTTGGACGAAGCGTTGGAAACGTTGGCGAAAAAGAACCGGTTTATCGCGGAGGAAAACGGCATCCCCTACG
>JAISWA010000062.1 GCA_031271275.1 Clostridiales bacterium
TTCAACTCAAACTCGCGGGGAAATTCCGCCGCGCAAAGGGAATAATCCTCGGCGGGTTCCACCCGGAGGATGTTGATTCGCTGCGCATGGCGATAGACGAGCTGCTTGTGCCGGAGGGCGTCCCCATACTGGCGGGCTTCCCCTGCGGGCACGGGCTTCCGGCGCTCACGCTGCCCCTCGGCGCGCGGGTGTATATGGACGCGGATGCAAAGTACGTAAATACAGGAATGTGATTCCAATATACACGGGTTACCGAGAGAGTCAAGTTATTTACTCTTACGCTCTTACCTACACCCGCTCCCACACTTTTGCCGCGAGTACGGTCATATCGTCTTTTTTGCCGCCCGTTTTGCTCACCATGGTTTCCGCTTCGGCGAGTATGTAGTCGGCTACGTCCTGCGGGTTTTGGTACCGGCACCCGTGCAGGGTCTCGGAAAGCCAGCTTTCGCCGTCGCCTTCCGCAGCTTCCGTGATACCGTCGGTCACCATCAGTATAATATCGTTGCTCGCGAGCTTTCGGGTAGAGACTTCCAAATCCACATTATTCAGCATACCCATGGGCAGCGACGACGAGCGCACTACGCTCACCTTGCCGTTGCGCAGCAAAAACGTGGACGCCGCGCCGATTTTGATAAACTCCGCGTCGCCGGTGTACAAATCAAGGGAGCAGATATCGAGGGTCGAGAAGGATTCCTCGCTGCTCTTTAAAACGAGGACGGAATTGATCATCCGCACGGCGAGTTCCTTGTCGAAGCCGGATTCCATAAAATCCTCCAACAGTCCCACCGTCGCGGCGCTTTCCCGGCGGGCGCGCTCCCCCGTGCCCATCCCGTCGGAAAGTACCAACAGGCATTGCCCGTTTTTCAATTCCATGAAGGAATAGCTGTCGCCGGAACCGGTGCGCAAAGACTTCGCCCGGTGGGCGACCCCGCTTGTCACCCGCAGTTTCTGGTCTTCCACAAAACGCGCGGCGCAAACGCCCTTTTTGATGTCGCAGTCCTGCCCTTCCACCCGCATACGCCGCTTTAAGACGGCGTTAATCACCGGAAGTATTTCCTCTGAGCAGACATTCGCGCCCGGTTTGCCGGCAATACCGCCTGCCCGCCGCCCGCCGCAGGGCTTATGGCTTACGGTCACCTGATATTTCCCCGCTTTATTTTCCAGTACAATCACGCTGTTCACCTCAATCTTATTCCTGAGAAGCGCCGCAATCATTTCTTCCTCCAACCCGTCGTGAAACTTGAGCGAAAGGTCTATTTCCTCCGAGAGCCGTTTGATTATTCCGGAAACGCCGTACAACTGTTGGCTGACCAGGTCGCGGCTTTCCGCGATACGGTTGTTCCAGCGCAGGTTCGTTTGGTACAGGGAATAGACGCCGTTAAGCTCGTGCAGCAGCACGTCCGTGTTCTTGCACACGATTTCCGCGTCCAAGTCGGAGGGTTCCGCCGCGCCTTTCTTCCCGCACGCGTCGAGCAGGGCGTATATGTATTGGTAGGTTTGGAAGAAATCCTCCTCCCAACAGCGGTTTTTATCCGGGCAGGCGGCGCACGCCCGCGCCGCAAGGTCGTCTATAAGCTGCGTCACGTCCGCTTTGTTAAGGGAAGTCTTGGGCCGCGACAACCCGCTGAACGTTTCCGCAAGCTGCCCGAACGCCGCCGAGAACGCGTCGAGCCTTCGGGTGGTTTCCTCTTTAATTTTGTCCATATAATCGTCGGCGGCGTCCGCCGTAGGGGTGATTGCCGACGCAAGGTTAAAATAAAAATTCTGCGGGGTGAACATAAAGGCAAGCCCGGAAGCCACCAACGCGTACAGCGGCGCGAAGCTTAACTCCGACTTCGCCAGCAGGTACATAACCGCACCGCCCATCACCGCACCGCCGCCCATCACCGCGAGCCGCCCGTATTTTTTCAGTAACCCGCCCGCCATACCGGCAAACCCGAGCGCCGCCGCCATGGAAATATCCCAGTACCCCGCCAAATGCAAAAAGAACCCGAGCAGCAGCCCCGCCGCCGCCGCCATGGCCGCGCCGCCCTTATACGCGACAAGGAACAGCACATACGCGCACATGAAATACCGCAGCGGAACAGCGCCCACATGAATGTCCGACGCGCCCGCGATTACCGCGGCGGCGACCACCGAAAGGGCGATGATATCCTCCCCCGCGAGCAGCCGGTTGCGCCGGCGGGAGGTAAGAATCACGTTGGCGCGTTTGATGACCAGATAGACCGAACCCGCCAGTACGGACTCTATCACCGCCACCAAAAACAAAAACGCGCTGTTCCCGTACAAAACAGCGGTGAAAACGCCGGAAACAAGCATACAGACGGAAGCGGCGACGCCTTGCAATATCCACTTGGGACGCGGCATACGCCCCGCCCTGACCATTCTCGCAACAAACCACTCGTATACGCAAAGCAGCGCCGCCGCGACCAGATAACGGGCGGTCAGCACCTCGCCGAGGCGCGTCAGCAGCCCCGCCAAAACAAACAGCGCGGCGATATAAAAGGAATGCCCGCTTCCCGCGAACGTGGCGAGGAACGGGAGGCACAGCGGGTTTACAAAGGTAAACACCATGGCGCGGCCCACGAAAAAACCGCAGGCGGCGACGGCGACGGAAGCGAGTTCCCGCTTCGAGACGAAAACGGAAGCCTTTACCGTAGCCCGCGCCGCCTCCCCCCGCCGGGAAACCGCAGGCAGGGTATCGCGCCTTTCCGCCGGGGCGGAAGCCGTATCGCTTTGCCGCTTTATACGCGCCCGTTCCCCGCGTGTGTCAAAAATGATGGAATCCATGAAAAATCACCAGAGACAATCATACTCGCGGGCTCGCTCGGGATTTGTCATTTCGTGATAAGGGGACAGGCAATAAAACGACAACTGATTTACCGGCTTCTTAGCGGTTTGAAATTGAACTTTTTTGTGTTTGCGCCGTTTTTCTACTATAATAACCCTAACTTGCCGTCAATAGGATGATTGGATATATGATTAAAATTAATGAAAAAGTTTTTGATTGGGACATAAAGAAAAACCTCATCAACGAGGTCTACAAATACGGAGGTGTTTTTTAATGGAATTTGGATTAAAGCAAATGCCCGACCCTTCACGGATACGACAG
>JAISWA010000156.1 GCA_031271275.1 Clostridiales bacterium
GTACATACCACAGCCCGCGTCGAGTCGCACCTCTGCGTTGCACTGGTTGGCTGTGGTTATAGTATCACCATTTTATTGCGGAGATATGCTATTTACACCGTTTGATTTACATTCCCGCCAGTAATATTCTTTATGGTAATGAAATTACTCTTACGAAGGATTTGATTGGAAGAAATCTGGCCTTGGAGTTTGTGGGAGAACCTTTTGTTATTGACCCCGTTAGAGGGACGCAAGCTACGATTCAACTCGAAGTCGTCCCCGAAGGTTCTTTAACTGAAACTTCCCCCATCTTCATTTACCCCGAAGAATCCGAAGAAACTGCCGAAGAACCGACCGAACGACCTTCCTTCACCGAAGAACCGCCGCAACTGAAAAACCAACGTTCGGCGTTAAACACCGTTAAGCCCCAATTGCTACAAATATTCTATTCCGCGCCATATGCATCTGCCGTTCCGTCACGCTCAATCGTTAATCGGCAGAGCGCGGCGGACGGAATTGCCGGGTTGCGGAAACGGGCTTCGCCCGCCCCTGTTATCAGTTCTTATAGATAATATGGAAGTAACATTAAAGAATTATAAAAAGGATAAAGAAGGAAAAAATATATGTATTTAAGTACGCATGTAAAAAAATGATAAAAAATACTTTAAGACGGTCATCTCTATGGCTTTCTTCTGCATGAACATCAGCCGTAGGCTGAGGGTTCTTTTGCGCCGTTTTGTAAAGCTGCCCAATTGCTTGTTTCTGCCATTCCCCGACCCGAAGATTCTTGTGATCGTGGGTTTTTAAGTATCCCCTAATTTATATTTTTATTTATCTCAATAGAAAAAGCCCTGCGGGTGTCCGCAAGGCTCTCTATAAAAGTTAATATTATGTTTAATTTTTAATCTTGCATTGCACGACGCATATTAACCTCGGTCATACCTTCCACATCTTTTTCTAATTTATGGAACATATCGTCAATTTCAACTATACTAAATTCGTGAAAGTTGCAATACGTTGAATATGGGCTGTCACAAAATCGTGCCATTTTATCTAATGCTTGTAAGGCAATATATAGTTCCTTCTCCATATCATAGGCATCATCAATAATTCCATGTTCAATATGAGTATTTTTTAAAGTTATCAATTTTTGCTGTCAAATATTCATTGAAGTTTGTCATGATTATCTTTTTCAACTCCTAATTTGAAATTGAAATGTGAATAAATATGTTGATCAAGAGCAAAATAAGCAGATATTTGTTCTCTCCCATATACATTAAATGGGAAACCGTTTATGATTGCATTTGCCTCATAACCAGCTTTAGTCTTTTTATATGTTACAGGGTATTCTACACCATCATAAATTACCTTGTTAATTTCCATTTGAAATTTCCTCTTTCGATTTCGTAATCAAACTATTAAGTATTCCGAATATATTTTGCCTAAAATAAAATTTGTTGTCACTCTTTAATCTAGCTTGTTCATAAGCTAATACACGTTTAAGCTTTGAATCTAAAGCAGAAAGTAACGGTTTATTTTTTATTATATAGTGCTGTGAATCATTTGAAAAATATTCTCTTGAAATAAGGCTTGAATTTATTGGATAAACATCACTTATAAAAAATATAGATTTAATATTGGTACGTGCTATGTGATAATAGCATGAACCTATATCATCTGCGGGACGATTTATGTACGATTCAATTCTTTCTATTTGTGATTCCGTTCGATGGCTGTAATCACCGACAGGAATAGCCCAATAAATGTTTTCATTCTCTACAGATTGAAGAAGTGCAACAATCGGTCTTTCTTTAGGATCATTAAATTCTCCACCCACAGACAATATAATTTCTTTGATTCCACTTATAAAATACATTCCGTTTTTCTCAATGGACTTCATAAGCACCCCATGTGTAAATAGTAAATAAATGAGGGATTCTCCATAAAAGGAAAATCCCTCTGTTCATCAACCAATGTTAATTGGTGTACATTGGGAAACACAATTGTATTATCGGTGTTTTTTGGCATACACCGAAAAATGCCTTTGTATCAAGCCAATGTCTCTTAGCACACATTGGGAAGTGCCGTTGGTCTATTTCTCGCTCACGCTACGTGAACTACATTAATATACGCAAAATAATTGCATTTGATACAGCTACATTGTAGCAACCACACCAAAAAAATCAAGCGCAATTAAAAAAATATTTTCTATAACATCATTGTAACATAGTTGGATAATTTTACACGCTCAATTCATAATACAACCAGTTTACATAAAACCGCAATCTCTGTATTATCAAGTCAACGACTAAAATCAATCGGGGTAGCGCTATGATGAAAATAACTGGCACTTTCAACGTAAATCAACATTCTTCCGTGCTATGTTATTTGAATCTTCGTGAACGTGTCTACTTCTCCGTCCCAATGTAAGGTTCAAACCGACAAGCGCGGACAACGCGGGTTTGGGTGATTTAACTTCCGTTTCGCCAACAAATTTGTGAAAACCGATTTGGGGGAGAAACGGAAGTTTTTAATCCGCCTTTTCAGCGTGTATCTTCCGCTTTTATGCGGTAGTACGCCACCGTAACCGCGTTTTTGTTCGCGTTCAAATATTCCGCGCCCACGGGAGTTAGCGCGTAGAGCCCCGGTCCCCTTTTCTCAAACCACCCGTAAAAATTCCCGCGCAAAATACCGCCCGCGTCTTTCTCACAGCCGAATTTGTTTACAAGCAACTTTGCGGTCAGCGGTCCGTGGACTGAAAGCAGGCACGCGACGCGTATGCAGCGCTCGCGGTATGCCGTGTTCACAGCCGCGTTGGTCCCGCCGGCGGTGTCGCCAATCCTTCCTTCTATTTCTGTGCGAATGAGCGCGGAAGCTTTTTTATTTTGGGCGGGCTTTTTTCTCGAAACAGCCGCGCCGCTCGAAGCGGTTGCGCCGTTCGCAGCAGCCGCGCCGCCCGGGAACAGTATAATTTCCGCAAAACGTATCGGGCTGTCCAACGCGACGGTTATCAAGCCAAGCTCCATTTTTTTTAAAAGCTTCATCATCAAACGGTGATTCTTTTCATTCGCCCGGCGCGGCCTCGGCGTGGCGATAAACACGCTTTCGGTAATCTTCTGCCGCTCCATCGCCTGATATAAAACCGTTATATTGAAATGCAATTTCATCTCCACGACCCAAAGCGCGCCGTCCTTCACCGCCGCCACGTCGCAGCCTTTAACCTCGCCCTTGACGGTAAAGCCCTGCGCTTCAAGCAGTTGCTTGATTGGCTCGTACAATTCCGTTTCCGTATGCAAATTTTTCATGGGGTCAGTATAACTTCGCTGAGGCTACAGCGTCAAAACCGCGGGAATTCGCGAGCGCAACGCGCGATTTACCAAAGGGGAACGCAGGAGGCGAACGCTTATGATATACTGGTTCCCGAGAAAAGCGCGGTTTGATAATGAAGCGCCTTATATTGACCGATATTTTAAAAGTAAACCCAAACCGGGAGTGACCGCCCCCATGAACCCCGAAATGCTCACCGTCATCCAATACATCCTCCACGAACACGGCGAAGGCGTATTCGAAAATATGTCCCGCGTCAACGCCGTGCTGCTCGACCTCGCCCCGGGCATGACCCGCGAGCGCATCCTCGCGCGTGACTTTATCGAAATAGACGGCTACAACGCCCTGCTTTCCTCCGGGGAAGATTTTCCGCTAATCAAAAACAAACTCGTACATACGCTTACCGATACCTTCTCCGTTGAGCGCTCCGCGGCGAAATGGGCGGTCAGCCTTTTTTCCGTGGCGTTGGGGTTGGAAGATGCGCTTTACGAAATGCCCGCCCCTTCTTTTGCCGGAACCGATTCGCCCTTCCCCGCCGACGCCCCGGCGCTGCCCGGGGAACTCCGCCGTCTGCCGCCTTTTGCCATCGGCAAGGCGCATTACCTGGCTGCCGCGGCGGACGGCACGGTGTTTTTCCACGGCAAAAACGACCGCTTCCAGTGCGACGTTTCCACCTGGCGTAATATTGTCGC
>JAISWA010000181.1 GCA_031271275.1 Clostridiales bacterium
CGGCAGCACATGGAACATGCCCACGATGCCGTAGGAAGGCTTCTCCTTGGTGCAGGGCGGCGTGCGTATGCCGAAGCTGCGCACATGTATCTCCACGGCCTCGTCCACATGGTTTTGTATAAATTCCCGGGGGATAATCACCCGGGGGTTGGGGCAGGGCTTTTCCGGCGTGTCCATGACGGGTTCCCACAGCAGGCAGGTAGCGCCGGGGGTGGCTTCCATATTGAAGAACACTAGCGGTTCCTTGGGGTGGATGGTGCTGTACTCGGTCTCCGGCTCGGTCCCGTAACGGTTGATGTGGTTGACCCGAAGGAACCAACCGTTTTCCGCGTCGGTGACCACCAACCGGTTGTGCTCGCGGTCGTTCAAACTGGGATGGGCGATGGCCATGTCGTCCGTCACCGGGTGCAGTTCGGAGGAATCCACGATTTGAAGCATGATTTTTTCGCCGTCGATTATGTTTTTCGCCAACAGCAGCCGCCCGTCCGCCTGCCTGGTGAACGGCTGCGTCATTTCGCTTTTGCCGCCGCCGCTTGCGCCCTCGTGCAGGATGGTGAACTGCAACTCATAGGGCGTAATCACCAACACGGTGGACGCGTGGAGCGTCACCCATTTTTCCTGCTCGCCGATATTGAGCAGTACGCCGTAAATCCCTTTCTTGGCGCTGGGGCCGGGGTAGAGGTTATAGGAAAATACTTCGTGCATATCGAAAAGCCGGTTATGTATCACGATTTGCTTGCCTTCGTAATACATATGCCTAAAGGGCGGGGCCACGTAAATAATCGCCTTGGGGCGGTACATGTTGGGAAGGTTTGATTTGGGAATGAAACCCTGCAAGTCCGCCAACGCCGCCGCGAAAAACGCCGCGTTTGCCGGGCAGACGAGCAGCGACGCGTAGCCCAGTTTCTGGTCCGTATTGCCGGAATAAAACGGCATGAGCAAAAGCTGCTTTTGTTTCGACAGCCATTCAAAGGTAGCGCCGCGGATTTCGTCGAAGGGTTTGCCGAAGCGTTCCTCGTGGGTTACTTTGTCCGTGGGCAGGTCGTCGGCGATAACCATACAGTCCGGGTCGCGGCGGCGCATGTATACGTCGTCGTAATTGGCGACGATACCGTTCTTGCATTTGGTGACGACCGCCTCGCGGACGCTGCCCGCGCCCTTCACTTCATACGATACGTCGAAGGTCATGTTCCCTTCGCCGCCCATCGCCATTTCAAGCAGTTCGGCGCGGGTTTCCGGCATAAATATCTCAATGCCCTGCTTGGAAATGACGCTCTTTATTTCCTGCGGGAGCACCATACGGTGGTAGAATTCTTTAGTCGTCGATGTCATAGCGTCTCCTTCCATATATCTTAAAACACCAACAAAAGTATGATTGAAGTCACGTTTAAGAACGCGCTGATTAAAAACAAAAACGCCACCGCCTGCGTAGGTTTCATACCTTTTTTAAGCAGCCGGTAGTGTATCTGGGGGATGTCGCGGGTGTCCGCCTCGTGCACGGGCTTGCGCGCGCGGATACGGCGGAACATGACGAGTACGTTGTCGAAGATGGGTACGCCCATGGCGAGCACGGGAATCAAAACGGAAATCACCGTGGCTCCCTTAAACGCGCCGAGCAGGGAAATGACCGCAAGCAGATAACCGAGCAAATACGCGCCGGAGTCGCCCATAATCACGCGGGCGGGCGGCAGGTTGTGCCGGAGGAAGCCGATGACGGAACCCGCGAGCACCAACGCGAGGAACGCCGAGTCCGGTTGCTGCTTCACCATGGCGACGATAAAAAACGTGGCGGACGAAAGGGCGCATAAACTTCCGGCGAGCCCGTCCAGTCCGTCCATGAAATTGATAACCGAAACCAAGCCGACGATCCAAAGCACGGTCATGACAAACTGCAGCCCGGGGCCGAGCGTCACATACTGGTCGGTAAAAGGATTGAAAAAACCGGTGAAGCGAATGCCCGCGGCGAACACGATAACCGCGGCGGCGATATGGGTGACGAAACGCGGAAGCACCGGAAAGTCGCGGCCTTTTGTTTTATAATAGTCGTCCGCAAGCCCGATGGCGAGTATAAGCGCCGAGCCGAACAGCACCGCGTAAAGCCGGGCGTCAAACCTGGCGACAAAAATAACAAAACCCGCGGTAAACGCGATAAACATCACGAAGCCGCCAATCAAGGGCTTTGGCTCGGAGTGTATTTTGCGTTCCGTAGGCTTGTCCGTAAAATCGAACCGCACGGCGAGTTTCATCATAACCGGCATTAAAAACAGCGATATGGCGAAGGGAACAGCAAAAGCGAATACATAACTCAAAGGTATCACATCCAAGAAGAAATCATGATTACGTCATGTGGCGTTATGGCTGAATTACGGCTGCCGCCATACGGCGGAATTTCGTCTGCTTGTCATATGGCTGAATTTCGTCTGCCGTCATACGGCTGAATTCCGTCTGCTGTCATTCTGAGCGCAGCGAAGAATCTTTTGCTTGGAACGTGCAGGATTCTTCGCTGCGCTCAGAATGACAACGGACTGCACTGCGGCGTTAACGTTTAAACGGTCGCCGCCTATATGCATCCAAGTATAACAGAAATAATTTTTTTGTAACAAATTTCATAAAAATGTCATCTATTATTACAGTTATAAATTCACGATTTTTGCGAAGCGTCAAATGAGGGCAGTGAGCGAACCAACGGTTTTTCAAAGAAAAACCGTGAACGGAGCGAACGTTCTGCCCGAATAGCAAGCAAAAATTACCTCTGTACAACTGTAATACTATAACACCGCTTATATGACACAGGATTGTATCACTTCCATAACCGCTTTAACCCCCGCGCCCGGCGGGTTGCTTCCGCTCATCCGCGCGGCGTATTTACGGCGGTCCTCGTACAGGGACTGTATGCCTTCCATCAGCGTGTCGCAGGACAAATCTTCCTCGTGAAGCACAATGGAATAGCCCCGCTGCTCAAAGGACGCGGCGTTTAATATCTGGTCGCCCCGGCTCGCTTTTAGCGTGAGCGGAATCAGCAGGTTCGGCTTGCGCAGCGCGAGCAGCTCGAACAGCGTGTTCGCCCCCGCGCGGGAAACGACTACGTCCGCTATCGCCAACAGATGGGGGAGTTCGTCCGTCACATACTCGAACTGGGCGTAGCCCGGCAATTCCCTATCCGATTTATTCCCCTTACCGCACAAATGTATAACCTTAAACCGCTTGCAAATTTCCGGCAGCGCTTGCCGCAGGCATTGGTTAATCGCCTTCGCGCCGAGGCTGCCGCCGGTAAACAGCACCGCGGGCTTTTCGTCCCGGGGGAAGCCGCAAAGCTCCGCCGCCTTGAACCGGTCGCCCCTGAAAAGTTCCTCCCGGATGGGCGTCCCGGTCAGTACGGACTTCCTGCGGGGGGATTGTGACAAAGTCTCGGGGAAGTTGACGCACACCCGTTTCGCGAAGGGGAACGCGAGCCGGTTGGCAAGCCCCGGCGTGATGTCCGACTCGTGTATCACCGCCGGAACGCCCGCGAATTTCGCCGCGATTACCACCGGAACGGTGACGTAACCCCCCTTCGAGAATACCACGTCGGGCTTTATTTTTTTTACCGCGGCGAAAGCTTCGCCGAGCCCTTTCACCACGCGAAACGCGTCCGTTATATTCTTTAAGTCGAAATATCTGCGTAATTTCCCGGAAGAAATGGCGTGGTATTCGTCCACGTGAGACTCCACTAACTTTCGCTCAATGCCGTTTACGCTCCCCACATAATGCGCCTCGAAGCCGCTTTCCCTAAGCGCGGGCAGCAGCGCTAAATGCGGGGTGACATGGCCCGCAGTCCCGCCTCCGGTCAGTAAAATTTTTTTCATATATCAATACCCCGCGTAAAATATACTATTCCCGTAAACCCTATGATATAATGACTGTGCGCGTATTTCAATCACGGCATGTTTCACACGGAAGTTGGTGACACTTATGAAGCGAAATAAATATATATTTTTACTCCTGCTCCTCTTAACGTTCGCTGCGGCGCAAACCGCGTGCAGCCGTCAGCCGTCTGCGCAGCTTACCGACCCGCCTCCCTCCCCGACCTTGGAACCGCTGCAAATTCCCCCCGAGCAATTGACGGAGAGTTCTTCCGAAAACCCCGAAGCCGCCGAACCGCCGTTGGAAGTTCCCCTGTATGACGACTATGCCGTCTCCCTTGAAGTGGACCCTGCGGCGCGAACGGTCAACGGGGTGGAGCGCGTAAGTTTTACCAACCGATCCGATACCGCGCTGGACGAGGTGGTGTTCCGCGTTTACCTTAACGCGTTTAAGGAAAACGAAACGCCGAAACCCTACTTTGACGCGTATGCCCCCAAAATTTTCGCCTTGGGCGAGGATTACGGGTACATGAATATTTTGCACGTGTCCGCCGATAATATGGATTTGAATTATGCGCACAATGACACGGTGCTAAGGGTCAAGCTTAACGAACCGCTGCTGAAAGACCAAACCGTGCAGGTAAGAATCCAGTTCGAGGCGTATGTGCCGATGATTGCCCACCGTACCGGGGCGAACGCCCGCGCCATGTGGTGCGGTAACTTCCTTCCGGTGCTTTCGTATTTGGAAGACGGCAAATGGGCGACGGAGCCCTATTACCCGGCGGGGGACCCGTTCCGCCTCGAATCGGCGAATTATACCGTGGAAATCACGACGCCGAGCAATTACACCGTCGCCGGCTCGGGCGCCAAAACGGAGGAAGTGGACGAGGAAAAAAAAGTCACCACCTTTTCCTCCAGGATGGCGAGGGACTTCGCCTTCGCCGTTTCAGCCAACTATAAAATAATAGAAACCGTAACGGAGTCGGGCGTCAGGCTGCAGTTCTACCATTATACGGACAGCCTTGACCTGCTGAAGGTGATGGACACCATTGCGCAAGGGTTCACGTATTACGAGCGGTCAATCGGGGCGTACCCGTATAAGCAAGTCACGGTCGTGGAGACGGACATGTTTGTTAACGGGATGGAAAATTCCAATATTATCTTCATGGATTCCGCGTATATGCAGCGTTCGCAGGAATACGCCAGCCTTATACATGAAATCGGGCACCAGTGGTTTTTCGACATCGCGGGCAACAACCAGATAACGGAAGCGTGGTTGGACGAGGGGATTACCACGTTCGTTCAGGAAAGGTGCTTCAATCAAACGGAAGAAGCTTTGCGCGAGAAGCTTAAAGCGGACTATGACAGTTTAAAATCCGTGCATTCCAGTATCGTCCCCGGGGAAAACCGCGTAATCGCCGGGAGCGTGGCGGGATATAAAAATTGGAGCGATTATTATCAGATAAAATACATCAAAGCCAAAATTATGCTATACGCCCTGCGGGAGGAAATCGGGGCGGAAAATTTTACGTTGCTTATCAACGGGTATTTTAGCGCGAATTCTTACAGAATAGCGACCGGTGCGGACTTTATCGCCAAGGCGGAGGAAATTTACGGGAGCAGCCTGAAAGGTTTTTTTGACGAGTGGCTGTACGGGGAAGGCTTGCCTGAGTTCCCCGATTAAAAAGCGGGAAAGGATTCCTATGAACATTGTTATATTAAACGGCAACATGCCGCAGAATGATTTCGGGCTCGGCAAAGTGATAAAAATTATTACCGACACCCTGGCGGAGCTTGAAATTTCCGCCGAGGAAATAAATTTAGGCTACAGCGAGACGCCGTATTTCGACGGGATAAAGTCGCAGGCGACGGACGAAATAATCCGCAGGCTGCGTGATTCCGCCGGGGTGGTGGTGGCGTGTACGGCGCAGCTTTTCTCGCCTACCGCGATTATGCAAACTTTCTTTGAATATTTGCAGCTTGACGAATATGCGGACGCGCTGCGGGAGAAGCATTGCTTTTTGGTTGCGGTTTCGCAGCGGGGGGGGGAGCGCAGCGCGTTGGATTATATCTCCCGGGTGGTGCAGTATTTCGGCGGGTTTGAGAGCGCCACCATCGGCTTGCAGGAAATCCACACCCGCAGCCTTGACGCGGAATACGGCGGCGAGAGCGCGAAAGACGAGATACGCGAAATTATTGAGCGCGAGACGGAAGACTTCTATCGGGTGCTGCGGCAGAACCGCAAACGCGTCATACCCCGGGACTACGCGGTGTACGACCGCGTCGCGAGCCTGACCGGAGCGGACGTTGCGGTATTTTCCCCCGTGGGCGAAAAAAAGGAACGGGTTCCCGTATCGGAGGTTTACCAGAAACTTAACCTCGACGCGTTTACCGAGCAGCAGGAGCGGGACATACAGGAGCTTACGCGTTTTTTCGCGGAAAAATACGCTTCTCCCGACGGCGACGGCGAACCTGTGCCGGTTAAAGCGCCCGCGCGGAAAATCGCGGTAACGCCGAGAGAACGTTCCGCAAGGCAGATAACGCAGAGCCTTCCGCATTATTTCCAACCGCAGCTGTCCAACGGGCTTACGGCGGTGATACAGTTCAATATCAGCGGAGAAGAAACCTTTGACGGCTATGTTACGATACAAAGCACGGAATGCGCTTACGCGGAAGGCGTCCACAGCGCGCCGGACATTACCATCATCGCTGACACCGCCATATGGAAGGACGTGCTGACGCACAAGTATACCGCGCAGAAAGCGTTTATGATTGGCGGGCTGAAGGTGCGCGGGAACTTTGTGCTGCTTACGAAGTTTGATATGCTGTTTAAGTTGGAGTGACAGCAAGGCGGCGTTGTCAACGCTGATTATCGCGCTGTATTCTCAGCCGGCGCAGAATCTTGAATTATTGTCCTCGCGGTTTGTTATTCCTTTCCGCAATCATGGACGCGGTCAAGCCAAATGTTTCCTCCGTGGTGTCCCCCTGCGGCTCTACGTGTATCACAATGTCGTACACGTCTTCGAGCCGCGTTTTAATTTCGTCTTCCACTTCGCACGCGATATTATGGGCTTCCGAAATCGTGCATTTCGGGTCTCCGTCAATATCCAGGTCGATATCCCAAAACCCGGCGACCCGGCGCATCCTCGCCCGGTGAGGGTTGCCCGCCCCTTCCACGGAATTTACCGCGTCTATAATCACGCGGTAGGGTTCCGTATTGCGGTTGCCGTCCATCAATTCCAGGTTCGCTTCCAGGAAAATCCCGATAGCGGTTTTGATAATCCAAATGCCGATAAGCCCGGCGATAACGGTGTCCGCGAGCGCCGAATCCGTCGCCGTGGAAATTACAATCCCCGTTAAAACCCCCGCCGATATCACCACGTCCCCTGCCATGTTCTTCGCGTTAGCCTTAATCATGGCGGAATTCGCCCGTTTACCCAACCGATACTGGCACCACGCCAACAGCATTTTCCCGGCGATGGAAATGAGCGAAACGATTATCGCGAGGGAAGAAGGAATCTCGCTTTGCCCGTTTGACGTTAAACGGGAGAGGGCGTTGAGAATCAGCTGTCCGCCCATGAAAAATAACATGAAGGACAGGAACGCGGTGGTCACCGTTTCCGCGCGCCCGTGCCCCCACGGGTGTTCCGCGTCGGCGGGTTTGGAAATGACCCTGACGACAATCAGCGTGATTAAGCTGATGAGCACGTCCGCCGAGGAGTCGATCCCGTCGCTGATTAAACCGCCGCTGTGGGCGAAAATACCGGCGAGTATCTTTAAAACCGCCAACACCGCGTTGCCCGACAGGGCAATGACGGCGGCGGCGCGAATGTCGCTGTTCTTTTGGGCTGAATCCATAGGGCACCCCCTTGGTTTGTATTATATCACGCCGCCGAAGCGCTTTTGGGGCGGATATGGTATAATTCGTTCCAAACTCGTCAAAGGAAGTGCCTTTCTATGAACTTCTCTTTTACCGAACCCGTTATCAAGGGGCAAAAATATACCGAAATGCTGCCTGGGGGAACCGCCCTGGTGTGCGAGGGCGGCGGAACGCGCGGTTTTTACACCTCGGGCGTGTTTGAGGCGTTTATGGACGCGGGAATCATGTTTCCGTACATCATCGGCGTTTCCGCCGGCGCGGCGAACGCCCTCAGCTATATTTCCGGGCAGAAGCTGCGCAGCCGCGTGATTGTGGAAAAATACGTGCCCCGGCACGAGTATGTAAGCAAGCGCAATTTGCTGAAGCACGGCTCCATGTTCGGCTACGACTTTATTTTTAAGGAAATCCCCGGGAAGCATCTTTTCTGGGACAGGGAAGTTTTCGACAGCGCGGATATCCGCTTCCTGACCGGCGCGACCGACTGCGCCACCGGCGAAGCCGTCTGGTTTGAGAAAGACGAACTGGGCGAGGACTTCCTGACGGTGCGGGCGTCCTGTTCGGTGCCCATGATTTCCAAAATCGTAAAAATCAACGGCATTGAACTGCTCGACGGCGGAACCAGCGTCCCCATCCCCATCGAAAAATCCGTCGCGGACGGCAACACGTTCCATGTGATTATCCTGACGCGAAATCAGGGGTACCTGCGCAAACCTTTTGAATACAAAAACCTCGCGAAAATTTTCTACCGCAAATACCCGAAGTTGGTGGAAACCATGCTAAACCGGCACGAGGTTTACAACCGTCAGGTCGCGCTTTGCGAGCGGCTTGAGCGGGAGGGGAAGGCTGTCATCATCCGCCCGCGGGTCCCGCTGTCGGTGGACAGAACCACTTCCGACATCGGAAAACTGCTCGCCCTTTACGACGAAGGCCACGAGGAAGGGAAGCAGGCGATAGGCAACCTCAGCGACCGTTTCATCAGATAATAGAGGTTGCCGCGGGAAAAAATCAAAAGAAATGGTGAAAACCCTAAAGCCGCTATATATAGCTGATCAACTTAAAAACACACCGTCCGTGTCATTCTGAGCGAAGCGAAGAATCCTTACGGATAGCAGATCCTTCGCTTCGCTCAGGATGACAAGAATTAAGTTGATTCGCTGTAATTTCAAGGCGGAGAAACGAAGAAAACAGGAGGAACGCGACATGCGCTACAGTTACCAAACGTCCAACACCTGCTCGACGAAGATTGCTTTCGACTTGGACGGCGATGTGGTACATAATGTGGAATTTACCGGCGGGTGCAGCGGAAACTTGTCCGCCATACAAAAGTTGGTAGACGGCTTTACCGTGGACAGGCTCGTCTCGGAACTGGGCGGGCTTAAATGCGGCCGCCGCCCCACTTCCTGCGTGGACCAACTTGCGACGGCGGTTAAAATGGCGTATTCAAAGCCCAAGCAAGCCGAATAATGTTTGCCGCCCCGCTATGCTTCCGTTTCGCCGCTTAAAGCGCGGTCAATCTGCGCAATCAGCGCCCGGGCTATTTTTTCAAAGTGGGCGTGGCCGACGCTAACGGCGTCATAATCCCCCGCCTTTGCCGCGGCTTCCAGTTCTTCCGCCGCCTTGCCCGCCGCCTGCGCGCAGATACTGTAACTGGCGCTTTTGATTCCGTGGATGAGTATGGCGTAGTCTTTCAAATTCCCGGAAGCGGCGCGTTCCGAGAGCTCCGCGAGCAATCGCCGGGTGTTTGAGGCGTAGTTATCCAGTATCTCCATAAAAGTGATTTCGTCGCCGTCAAAGTTTTGCAGGGCTTTTCGCTTATCGACGCCCTGTATCGTTACATGGTCCAACGAGCGGGTTTTTTTATCGCGGGGGCGCTGCGCCTGTTCCGCGTTTTGGGTCTTTTCCTCTATGTTCTTATCCCTTACCCAGTCGTTTAAAACCGAATCCAGTTTTAATATTTCAACCGGTTTTGAAATGAACGCTTGAAACCCTTTGCCCAACAGCATTTCCTCGTTGCCCGTTATCGCGTTGGCGGTGAACGCGATGATGGGAACGGTTCTGGCGTATTCGGTGCCGATTTCCTCGCGGATGATTCGCGTGGTTTCGATTCCGTCCATTTTCGGCATCATTTGATCCATACAAATGGCGCTGTACTTCACTTTCCCCTCACGCACCGCGTTTATTGCCTCAAGCCCGCTCGTCACACAGTCTACGCGCATTCCGTAGGGTTTCAAAAAACCTTTGGAAACCTCAAGGTTCGTAACGTTGTCGTCCACCACCAACACGCTGGCGTAGGGCATCCGTACACGCGTTATCCGCGTGTCTTTGTTTAACGGGCTTCCGGAATAGCGGAAGTTTTTCAAACTCCCGGCAACGTCTTCCCCTATCACCGCGTCGCCGACGCGCTGCTGCTTTATTTTTACGGTAAACACGCTGCCCTTGCCGTATTCGCTTTCCACGGCGATACCGCCGTCCATCATTTCCGCGAGCCTTTTGGTAATCGCGAGCCCGAGCCCGGTTCCGCCCGCCTGATGATAGGACGTCTCGCCGAATTGCGTGTAATCCGAAAACAGGCGTTTTTTATTCTCCTCCTGAATCCCGATACCGGTATCGCTGACGCGTATCGTCACCCAAACCGCGCAGTCCTCGCGTTCACAGGTCAGGCTTAGCGCAACCGTCCCTTCCTCCGTGTATTTAAACGCGTTGGAAAGCAGGTTGCTGATGATTTGCTTGACCCGTATCTCGTCGCCCAGAAGCCACGCGGGGAAATCCCCGTCTATATTTAAAATAAACTGAATCGGCCGGTTCCCGATGCGGACGTCGTTCTGCATAACGGCGTTGTTTACCAGACTTGGCACGTCATATTTCGCGGGGATAATTTCAAATTTCCCCGACTGTATCTTTGAAATATCCAGTATGTCGTTGACAATGCTTAAAAGCGTCGTTCCGGATTTATGTATTTTTTCAAGGTTGGACTGGGCGTCCCCCTCGAGCCCGATACCCTCCAGCGCTATTTCCGACAGCCCGATTACCGCGTTAAGGGGCGTGCGCATCTCGTGGCTCATTCTCGCGAGGAAGGCGCTTTTCGCGTTATTGGCGGTTTCGGCTTCTTCCAACGCGGTCGTTAACTGTTCGTGCTTTTCGTTTATAGACATTGCCTGCGCCCGGATCGTCTCGTCCAATTTCAGCAGCGCCCGGGTCATTACGTCTTTTTCCGAACGCACCTGGGGCAATTCTTCCAAATCGCCGTTGGCGATATGCCCGATGATTTGAACCTGATGCTGGGTATCTACAATCATGCGGTTGAACGCGTCCGCAAGCGTGCTCATTTCGTCCCGGGTATTTACCTTTATATCGATTTCGGTATTGCCCACCGCCAAAGCGGACGCCGCCCTGGTCATATCCCGCAGCGGCTTTACGATGTGTCTGACCGTAAATAAGGCGGATATAACGGAAAGCGTCAGTATGATGACGGTAATAGCCGACCCGCTCATGATGAACCACTGTATCTTTTGCACTTTCTCGTCGATGTACTGCCCCACGAACAAAACGCCCAACGCCCTCCCGTCTGCCCCGTTGACCGGTACGCCGTTGACGGTGGCGACGCGTTCGATTAAGTTCAGTTGACCCGCGTAATTATTGCTCGACATGACGGCGTCCACCACGGCGGGGTCCACCTTAACGCCGACCGCTCTGGTGTTGTTCCGTTGCGTCACCGTCGTCGAGAGACTTTTGCCGTGCAAAACAATCGCCGCTTCGCAGCCCATTATTTCTTTTATCGTGTCCACAAAACGGGAGGTGTCCAACCGGTAGCCGACGGAAACGACGCCGATTACTTCGCCGTTGCCGTTGAGCACGGGCGACCCGGAACGGACGGACAGCCGGATGTCGGCGTCTTCTTCGATAGCCGTCAGCGCTTCGCCGTACATGGCGGACCGGACGCTTGTTTGGTGGGCGACGGAATCGCCGTAGTTTTCCGGTTCGTGGGTGCGGGCGATTACCGTGCCCCTGAAGTCGGTGACGGTGCAAAATTCCACATGGGTTTTATCCTGCAACGCTCTCGCGTGGGCAAGCAATTTATCCCTGTCGTTTTCAACGATCGCGTCTATGATGAAAGGGTCTGTTGCAAAGCACATGGACACGGCTTTAGCCTCCATTTTCAGGAAGTTGAGGTTGTTGACCGCGACTTCCGCCGCGGAGTCCAACATTTTAGCCGTAGACCTGTCAATAAAATTGGAGAACAGCATAATACTCGAAACGAGTATGGACGCGGCAACCAACAGCGTAGTGATAATCGCGGGGATTAAAATTTTTTTCTTAATACCCATAAAAAAAACCTCCTTTGTCCCAAAAGCATAATATGCGATGGGGACAAAGGAGGTTACGTCTGTTTTATATAGGCGGCGAAAATGATGTATAAACGGGCGCGAGGAGGACGAGAGCGAAGCGAACGCCCGCACGAGTGGATTTTTTGCATAGGCAAAAAATCCGCAGCGACCGTTTAAACAGTAGCGCCGCCTATATATTTGTCTGTCAGCATTTTACCGACCGCTTCATACTCCGCTATGGTGCCGATATCATAACATTCGCCGTTCATGATATACGCGCGGACGTCTTTGATTTTATGCAGCCACTGCACAAAATAGCCCGGCGCGTCCGGCATGTTGCCGTCGCTTAAGTACCGCTCAAACAAAGGCAGCGTACTTTTATTATAAAAGTACGACGCGTATATGGCGATATCCGACGGCGGGTCCTCGGGTTTTTCGATAAGCTCCATCACGCGCCCGTCCTCCCGTAGCACCGCCACCGCGAAGGCTTTTAAACGTTCCCGGTCGTCGAGCCGCGCGGCGCAAATGGTATCGCAGCCCGTGTTACGGAATAAATCGTACTGCTCGCGCAAGTCATAAGTAAAGTAATTGTCCCCCGCCACGATAAAAACGTCGTCGTCGATTTTCTTTTCGCTTAGGGTGAAAGATATGTCGCCGATCGCCCCGCGCCGGTCGTTCTCGTTATTGGTCCCGTCGTTCAATACCTCGATGGGAATGGCGGACGCCGTTTCCTTTTGCCACGCGTCGAAATGGGCAAAAAATTTATTGTTGGAAACCACGTAGATGGTCTCCACGCCCGGCAGCCGGTGGATTTGTTCCACAATATAGTTGATGACCGGCTTGCCGTTGAGAGGCAGCAGCGCCTTCGGCCTGTCAAGCGTAAGCGGGTACATGCGCGTGGCGTACCCCGCGACTAAGATAATGGCTTTCATCTTAAAATCATTCCTTTCAAATGTTGTTCATTAAAACCTTCAGGCGGCGGCGCATACCATGATGTGCGGGCTTCATAAGGAAGCGCGGGGCGCGTTTTCATAAGCGTCAGTTTCGCGCAGTGCAGCAACTGCGCCGGGGCGCATTCCGTCCGCCTTCCCCCGTACTTTACGTCGCCAACTATCGGGTAACCCGACGCCGCCAAATGCGCCCGTATTTGGTGGGACCGCCCGGTGACGGGCAAGACTTTCAGCAGCGTGAACCCGTCGAAACGTTTAACCGCTTCATAGGCGGTGATTACCCGCGCGGGCTTGATTCCGCCGGCGGATTCAGGCAAAGCCGCTGAGCGCGGCCAGTCGCGCCGGTTTACTTCCGAAATTTTCGCGATATTGGCGTCGCCGTCCTTTTCGTATGTCCCTTCCAATATGCCGCGCCCCTTCAGTTCCCCGTGAACCACGGCAAGGTATTCCTTTTCGATTTCGCGCTCCGCGAACAGGCTGTTAAACGCCCGCACCGCCGCCGAAGTTTTGCCGCAAACCACCAACCCGCTTGTGTTAACGTCCAACCGGTTGCAAAGCGCGGGCACAAACGCCGCGTCCCTTGCCGGGTCATACGCGCCGGAATTTTCCAGATAATACAGCGCCCGCCCCATCAGGGTGTCGCCGCCTTTCTTTTGCATACCCCCGTGCGCCGGAAGCCCCGCCGGTTTGTTCACTATCAACACCTGTTCATCTTCGTGAACGATATCCAGTTTACCCTCATTTTTTAAGATTTTCCGTTCTTCCGTCAGCCCGCCGACGGTTTCCGGCGAAAGGTACAGGGAAATGACGTCGCCTTCCGCCAACAGTTCCCCGCCCTCCGCTTTTTTGCCGTTCAGCTTTATGCGTTTTTTCCGGAGCAGCTTGTACAATAAAGAACGCGGCGCGGCGTTCAAATATTGTATCAAATATTTGTCCAACCGCCGCCCCGCGTCGGATTGTAAAACTGTAATTTTATTCATCGCCGGTTAAGTGGTTCCTGTTGCGGTGGTCCCAAATCAGGTACGCGTTCATAAACGGGTTGAGGTTGCCGTCCATCACGCCTTGCACGTTTCCGGTTTCCTCCTCGGTGCGGTGGTCTTTGACCATGCTGTAGGGGTGGAACACATAGGAGCGTATCTGGCTTCCCCAGGCGATATCCCTGACTTCGCCGCGAATACCGGAAAGCTTCTGCATTTGTTCCTCCTGACGAAGCACGTACAGCTTCGCTTTTAACATTTTCATGGCGCGGTCGCGGTTCTTCATCTGGCTGCGCTCGTTCTGGCACTGCACCACCACGCCGGTGGGCAGGTGCGTAATGCGTATGGCGGATTCCGTCTTGTTGACGTGCTGCCCCCCCGCGCCGCTTGAACGGTAGGTGTCCACCTTTAAATCGTCCGGGTTGATATCCACTTCCGTATCGTCGTCCAATTCCGGCATCACGTCGCAGGAAGCGAAGGAGGTATGCCGCCTGCCCGACGAGTCGAAGGGCGAAATGCGCACAAGCCGGTGGATTCCCTTTTCGCTTTTGATATAGCCGAAAACATTCTCGCCGCTTATTTGGAACGTGACGGACTTGACCCCGGCTTCTTCCCCTTCGAGCAAATCGAGAATCTCGAATTTATAATCGTTCTTTTCCGCCCAATGCCCGTACATGCGCAGCAGCATCCCCACCCAGTCGCAGGACTCCGTCCCGCCCGCGCCGGAATGCAGCGTGATAATGGCGTTGTTGCGGTCGTACTCGCCGGAAAGCAGCGTTTCGATGCGCAGCTTCTCATACGCCGCCTTAAAAGTTTCCGAAAGCGCCTGCGCTTCGGAAATGACGGAGGCGTCCTGTTCCTCGATGCCCAAT
>JAISWA010000250.1 GCA_031271275.1 Clostridiales bacterium
ACTACGAAACCGCAATCACCCGCGCGAAGGAACACTTCGCCTCACTGCTCGCCGAGCAGCTTGCCCGTGTGGAGGGCATCAAATCTTCCGCCGGGGCGACGGACTTTTCCGCCCTTCCGGTAATCAAAGTGGGCATTGTGGGCGGGGACGGCATCGGCCCTGCCATTACCGCCGCTTCCAGGCGCGTGCTGGAATTCTTGCTGCGCGGCGAAATCGAAAGCGGGAAAATTTCCCTTACGGATATCGAAGGCTTGACCATCGAAAACCGCGTCAAGGAGGGCAAGCCCATTCCCGACGGGACGCTGACCGCGCTGAAGGACTGCCACGTAATTTTGAAAGGGCCCACCACCACGCCGCAGGCGGGCGACGGGATGCCCAACTTGGAAAGCGCCAACGTGGCCATGCGCAAGGCGTTGGATTTATTCGCCAACGTGCGCCCGGTGCGCATACCCGCGCAAAACGTGGACTGGACGTTTTACCGCGAGAACACGGAGGGCGCGTATGCCGTAGGCAGCAAGGGCGTCGCCGTTACGGACGAGCTGAGCGTGGACTTCACCGTGACCACGGTGCCCGGCAGCGAGCGGATTATCCGCGCGGCGTTCGAGTACGCGAAGCGGAATAACAAAACCCGCGTGACCGCCGTGACCAAGGCAAACGTGATTAAAACCACCGACGGGCTGTTTCTGGAAACCGCCCGCCGCATCGCCCAAGCGTACCCCGGTATCACGTTGGACGAATGGTACATCGACATCATGACCGCGAAACTCATCGACGGGAAACGCCGCACCCAGTTTCAGGTGTTGGTGCTGCCTAACCTGTACGGCGACATCCTCACCGACGAAGCCGCCGAGTTTATGGGCGGGGTAGGCACGGCGGGCAGCGCCAACATCGGCTCCCGTTACGCCATGTTCGAGGCGATACACGGTTCCGCGCCGCGCATGGTGACGGAAGGGCGCGCCGCTTACGCGGACCCGGCAAGCATGATGCGGGCTTCCGTGATGCTGCTCGCGCACATCGGGCATCAGGATAAAGCCGCCCGATTGGAAAAGGCGCTAGATATCTGTTCGCTTTCGGAAAAGAAGCTCACCGTTACCGGCAGGGCGGACGGCGCGACCTGCGAGGCGTTTACGGAGTATGTGTTAAAAACACTGGAAAGCTTATAAACGAAAATGAACGGCAAACCGCGCTTTATCGTATTCGAAGGCTTGGACGGCAGCGGAAAGAGCACGCAGGTTTCGCTGCTTTCAGAGCGTCTTACCCAAATGAACGCGCCGCATACCGTCACGCGAGAGCCGACTTCCGCGAACCCCGTGGGGCGGCTCGCCCGCGAGGCGATAAACGGCGCGTTTCCCTTGGAAAATGAAACGCTGGCGCTGCTGTTCGCGGCGGACAGGTATCAGCATGTGGCGGAAGAAGTCCTTCCCGCGCTTAACCGGGGCGAGCATGTGCTGTGCGACCGCTATTATTTTTCCAATTTCGCGTATCAAGGGGGCAGCGCGGATTTCGACGCGTTATACGCCTACAACCGCCAGGTGATGAAAAAACGGCGGCCCGATTTGGTATTGTTCATCGACGTGCCCCCGGAGGAATGTGTCCGCAGAATTATGCGGCGGGACGGCAAGCCGCGGTCGGGGATTTACGAGAACCTGGAAACCCTGCGGGGCGTGCGTCGGCGGTATTTGGAAACGTTTGAAAAATTAAGGCAGTCGGAGAATATCGTTGTGTTGGAAGCCGGAGGGCTGACAGAGCGGGAAACCGCCGAATTAGTTTATGATAGGGTGCGGCAGTATATATAGGGACAGTACGCCGTTGTCAGTCCGAAACAGTCCGCCATTTGTCATTCCGAGCGAAGCGAGGAATCTTTTGTTTTACAGATTCTTCGCCTTCGGCTCAGAATGACAATCTTTACGACTCAGAGGGACAGTCTTTGCGACTCGGAAGGACAGCCATTTGTCATTCCGAGCGAAGCGAGGAATCTTTTGTTTACAGATTCTTCGCCTTCGGCTCAGAATGACAATCTTTACGATTCGGAATAACAGTCTTTTACAGCTCAGAGTTTCAGTCCTTACGCCTCAGAACGACAGCCTTTACGCCCCATAACCTTACGAAAGGACGCATCATAATGACCTCTCTTTACGAGCAGCCTGTCCGTATCACCTATTACGACCTTGACAGGGAGGGGCGCTTTAAACTGTCCGCGCTGCTCAGGCTCGCCCATATCGCGGCGGATATTAACGCCAACGCGTTGGGCTGCGGTTTCAACGACCTTTTTCCGCTATCCATGAGTTTTGTTTTGCAGCGGTTCGGGCTTGAGACAAAACGCCTTCCCGAATACGACGAGACGGTGACGGTCCGCACCTGGCCTTCCGACATTTCGAAAGGGACGTTCCTGCGCAAGGGGAACATACTTGATACAAGCGGGAACACCCTGATGGAGTGGACGAGCCTTTGGGTGCTGCTCGATTTAAAAGCCCGGCGCATACTGCGGCCCAACGCGCTGCCCAAGCCCTTGGAAGGTATCGGGGCGCAGGGCGTTGGGGCGGAGGCTTTGAAGGTGGATGTTTCCGAGGACTGGGGAGAAGAATTTTCCGCGCACGTCCATACCGTGCGCTACAGTGAAGTGGACACCAACAAACACATGAACAATACTTTTTACGGGGATTTAATCGCCGACGCCCTCCATAAAAATACGGGCGCGGAAATCACGCCCGTATTCCATCATACGCAAATCAATTACCTTTCGGAAGTCAAGCAAAACGAGGACATCCGCGTCCGCTGCCGCAGAGAGGGCGGAAAATTCCGCGTTACCGGCGCGGCGGGGGAACGGACGGCGTTTTCCGCGCTGCTGCAATAAATGCTTACCGGGGCGGCCTTTGCGGGTCGTAAGGCGCTTCGGGTTCCGGCGTATACGGCGCGTAAGGCGCTTCTTCGTAACCGTCGGCTTCAAAGTTGTCGTCGTATCGGGAAAGCTTGTTGTAGTAATTGCACTCGGTCATGGTCATGTACGGCGCGAGAACCAGGTAGCCCAAACCGCAGGTGAAGCCGCACAGCAGCGCCCAACCGAGGAAGCTGAGGTCTTGCACGAAAAGTTCCGCCTTGTGGCCGCGCATCATTTCCTTACTGCGGCGAAGCGCTTCCGAAGCGGAAATCTCCGGGTTGTCGAGCAGGATGTAAAACGCCATGCGGTAACGGTACGCCGCCACGATGCCCGGTATGATGAACAGCAGCGCCCACAGCCATGTGAAGACGGTAATCAGCAGCAGAAGCACGGAGGATTTTCTCCAGAAACTGAAATACTGGAAAACCTCGCCGATTTCCACATTTTGCCCCCGGGACATTTTGACGAAAAACGCGGTAATCCCTAAGCTGATGACCGACATGAAAACAAAAAACGCAATAGCCCCAACCAACGGGATTGCCGCGAGGAACGTCGCGCCCAACGAAATAAGGCCGACAATCAAAATCGCGCCAATCGCCGAACCCCATCTCCCTCTCAGCTGCAGTTTCGCCATCATTTTTAGTTCCGCACGTGTCGGCATAAAAACCCCTCCTTAAAATTTTACGGCATATTTTCATTCATACATACGGGCTTGCGGAAGATTTGTTTAAGCTAATTTTCCACCGCAATGTGACGCAAAATATCGTTTGTTTGAAGAAGATTAGCATTACTGTATATACCGCGCCTTCGCGTTGTTAAAGTCGTCAAAATCGTCGGTGAAGTAATGTTCGCCCGTTTCCTCGTCCATTAGCACGTAATACAGCCAGTCCCCTTCCTCCGGGAACAGCGCCGCCCTGAAACAGTCGTCGCCGGGGTTGGCGATAGGCCCGACAGGCAGCCCGGGGTAAAGATACGTGTTGTAGGGGGAGTCCACTTCCAAATCGGAATAAAGCAGCCTTTCCTTGGGCTTGTTAAGGGCGTACTGCACCGTGCAGTCCATTTGAAGCGCCATGTTGAGGTTCAAACGGTTGTAGATAACCTGCGAAACCTTCGGCCGCTCCGCGGAAACGTTTACTTCCTTTTCGATTACGGAAGCCATCGTCACCACCTGGTCTATGCTCCAACCCAGTTCCTCGGCGCGGCTGCGGTATTCGTCCGAGAATATCTCGTCGAAGCGCGCCAACATTTTGTCGATTACTTCGTCCGCCGTCGGCTCGGGGGAAATGTAGTAAGTGTCCGGGAATAGATATCCCTCAAGGCGGTTGGGCCGCTCCGGCAAGCCCTCTAAAAACGAGAAGGAAAATTCGTGCGTGGCGCAGGCTTCCAAAAAATCGTCATACTTAACCAGCGCGCGGTCGTCAAGGTAGGTGGCGATGTCGCTCAGGGTGTAGCCCTCGGGGATGGTGATGATATTGTCCGGCACCGTCTCCACTTTGGGCGTGCGCAGGGTGACGTTGACCTCCGTGTTGTTCATGTTTTGGTTAAGGGTGTATTCGCCCGCTTTGTAGGTTTTCGAGCTCCCCTTCAGGAAAAGTTCCAACCGGTACAAATACTGGTTGCCGATGATGCCGAGTTCCTCCAACTCCTTCGCCACTTCGGCGGCGGGCGTTTCTTCCTCCAGTACATAAGTAATCTCGCGGCTTTCCTTCTCCGCCGTGACCGCCTTGGCGAAATCCTCGCCAAACTTCAGCCCTTCCGCCGTATAATGCTGAATCAAAAGCACCACGGCTATCAGCATCCCCACGTTGAAGCACAGCCCGAGCATATATAAAAGCAAATTGATGAGCCAGTTGTTTTTCATAAAACCGTCGCCCTCCTTACAAAACGCAGATACGCAAAATGCGGGCGTATGCGCGCGCTTCGCAGGTATTCTACCATTTCAAGATAACAGTCGCGCATCAGCACGAGCTCCTTCTCCGAAATATCCGCCGCGCCGTACCGCGCCCTATAATACAACGGAATCAGCTCGTTGAAAAATACCGTGTCGCTTTTAAAGGCGAACCGCTTCCGCAGGCGCTGCCCGTAAGCGAGGGCGGTTTCCCCTTTTTTAACCGGATAATTGAAGCAGGCGGTCATCTTAACCAAGCCCCGGAAATATACCTGCGCCTGTTCGTTTACCGGCATTCGCCCGACGCGCCGCAGCCGTAACTTCTCGCGCAGCACCTGCACGCCCGCGAATATTCCCAAAACGGCGGAAACGGCGGCTGCGGAAAGCAGCAAGAGGATGTCCCGCAGATAGGTAATATACCACAATTCTTCCACGGCTTCGCCTTTTTCGGCGGGAGCGGGGGGCGCGGGGGCGGTTGCCGCGGCGGAAGGCCCGCTGCTTGGAACGGGAACCGGCGAAGGTTCCGTATAGGGCATAGCCGTCGGCTCATAGGTTATTCCGGCGGCGGCATACGCATCGAGGGGCGCGGAAGCGTAGCGATACGGCGCGGTGGCTTCCACCGTCAGCCAACCGTAGCCCTCAAGGTACGCCTCCGCCCACGCGTGGGCGTTTTGGTTGGTCACGTAATACAAGCCGCCTTCCTTTGAGGGCGGCGTCAGGAAGCCCTCCTTGTATCGGGAAGGGATGCCCGCGCAGCGAAGCATCACCGCCATGGCGGAGGCGTAATACACGCAGTAGCCTTCCGGCTTCCCGAACAGGAAATGATCCACGAAATCGGCGCCCTCGGGCACCGCCTCCGGCGTCAGCGTATACGGGATTTGCGTGAGGTAATCCTTAATGGCGTTTACCCGCTCGTAGTCGGTGGCGCAGCCCCGGGTGACTTCCTCGGCGAGGTTGCGGACGCGCCGGGGCAGCGTTTCCGGCAGGGCGGTGAAATTTTCATACACATAATCGGAATACCCGGCGAAGCTTTCCAACTCCGTCCAGTCCCGGTAGAAACCCCGGCGGGCGGCGTTTAGGATATGCCCGGCGACGGGGTTGCCCTCGCTGATGTCGAGGTATTCATAGGTATACGAGCTTCCGTTCCGCAACAGGCGGCTGATTTGCATATCCCCCGCCGGGGATGTTTGCGTTTCGCCGTAATCGTTTTCGCCTTCGCCGGTATTAATGGAAACATGCAGAAACTTGGCGGGCTTAAATAACGTGCCGGTGCGGTATTCCCCGATATGGACGACGACGCCCTCTGTCTTCGCAATGTTTCTTAAATTGGAGGTCACCGGGTACAGCCGTCCGTTTTGGATGACGAAACTTTCCGGGGGCTCGGCGCGAAGGCTCCTTAGCGCGCCCCAACGGTATTGGTCGAACAGCGCGATTACCGCCGCCGTTTCCCTGTACTCGATTTCGTTGGCGTTTAAACCCGCCAGGGGACCGGAAGCAATGGGCCCGCCGGTGAGGGTGTCTTCCCAAAAGCGGCCGTTGTAGGCATTTTTCGTCGCGCCGCTTAAATACACGCGCCGGGGCGCGTCCACAATCATCACCTGACGCGCGTTGGAATTAACCGGCCCGCCGAGGCGGTTGTCCCCGTCGGCGAAACCCGTCGTCTGAAAGGAGAAATACTTGGGGTTGAAGGAAGTGAACAAAAAATCGCCCACGGCCTCGAAAGGCTCGCTCAAAACCTCCGCTATCGTTTCGGCGTGACCCGGCGCGTCGGCGGAAGCCATCCTTCCCGCTAAAAAAACCGCGAGCAGGCAGAAGGGCAGCGCGAACAGCGCGGCGAGGCTCGAATACTTTTTGTGGACCCGGGGGATTAACGCTTTGATGAGCATGACGCTGAAGCAGAACAGGAAAAGCATAAGGGAAGCGGCATCGCGCTTATAATCCATAAATTCCGCGAGGACAAACGGCGCCGCGCCGCACACCGTGAGGGTGAAGAAACTGAACTGTGCGTAAAAGAACAGCGCCGCGAACAGCGCGACCGCCCCGCACAGCAGCCGGATCAGCAGCGCGTCGTATTTCGCGTCGTAGACGAGCAGCCCGCGCACCATCCACACCAGTTCCTGCCCCGCGTCGTAGTACCGGTCGAGAAGCGCCTCCCGGTTAAACCAGACGTACAGCCCCGCGAGCAAGAGCAAAACGGCGGCGGCGAGCAGCGTGCCGCGGTTGTGATGCGCCGCGCAGAAAAGGACAAACAGCGCCAAGCCGGTAACAAAAAGCTCCGGCTTGGAAAATTGTATGACCGTGGTGGTGAGTATGCAGAGGTTGACGGCGTAGCAGTACAGGCTGCCGACGAGCAAAGTGAAGATATAGTCTGCGGGGCGGCGGGTTGATGGCATGAAAGTACCCCTTTAACGGCTAATCTAAAGTATTTATTCCAAAATAGTTTTCAATCTCTTTTATCCCCGATTCGGCTCGTTTAATTGCGTTGCCCGCATGAGATTCATCCGC
>JAISWA010000004.1 GCA_031271275.1 Clostridiales bacterium
GTTTATTACGACAGCGCCGGTTCTGAAGTGCCGCAAAATTACCGGCTGAAAAAGCCGGAGCTTGTTTTCGACAAAAGCCGCCGCGTTTTCACGGAAATGCGGCAGATTGCCCGGGACGAGGAGCAATATCCTTTTGACCATTCAAGATTGGCGTTCCAACGGGTTCAGCGCAATATGCTTGCCCGGGTGTTTTACAAACAGGCGATCTTCATGCGGGATTACGCCGACGATTATTCCGGACCTCCGGCGCTGTTCTCCTCTTATTACCCTTATTACCAAATCATGAATTATTATCAGCTTCGCACCTATTTCGCGTGGCGCGCCCGGGCGCGGGAAAATAACATCGCCCCCGTGCCGCTGTCCTACGTCTATTTGTATGTGTATGAGCTCTTAAACCATATCGGCGTGGCAAGCCCGGAAGAAGGGCTTGATAAACTGATGGCGCTTTGGCGCGCCTTTCGGGCGTTGGATTCGACCGTCGGCCGGTATATCTTGCGTTGGGTCAAGGATTACCACGGGTATTATCCGCTGCCGCGTACTTTCGGCGCGTTTTTGGCGGAAAACGGGCTGCAATTACAGTACCCGGAAAGTTACCCCCGGGAGGCTTTTATAGAATTTGACTTTAACTGGCTCCTGTCCGTTTCAAAGTACCGCGTCACCGCGTCGGCGTTCTGGAAAGAGGAGACAAAAGGGCTGATTACCGGCTGCGTGGAACAGGTACTCAGGGAATTTCAAACCCTTTGCGAAAATGAAAAGTTATGTTTCCATCAGATAGCCTATAAAATTTCGCCCAAGAAAGCCGCGTGGCACCCCTTTGACGGCGCGTTGTTCTTTCAAAAGCCCGGGCAGCCCGACCGCGCCGCCGCCCTTTCTGAAAATGAAATTTATTTTTGCTATAATCAGGAATGGAGCGCTGTTTCCATCGCCGACGGCAACAGGGCGATAGCGGGGTATATCCTCAGGCAGACGGAAAAGGCGCTGCGGGCGGCGACGGGCTTCAAACACAAAATGACCGCTAACTACAACGCGGTGGATATTAATACCCGCCGAAAATTATCGGAAAAGGGGATATCCCTTGAAGCGCTGATCCACAAAACCGCCGCGGAATTTTTTACCCAATTCAACCGCACGGTGGTGGAGGTGGACGAGCGCAGCCTGGAACGGATACGCCGGGAAGCCCTCGACACCCAGGCAAAACTCATCGTAGGGGAAGACGAGGGCGCGAAAAAAACGGTGGCGCGGGAATCCTCGGTGCAGTCAGCAGACCTAATCCATAAAGAAACCGACGCGGCCACAACCGCCGAACCGCCCGTTACAGCCGCTCCCCCCGAAAACAACTGGGACCGGTTCCGGCGTTCCCTTTCCGAAACGGAAGCCGCCGTCCTCACCATACTACTGTTGGAATCAAAAGATAACCCGCCCGCCGGTTCGCGCGGGTTCACGCCCGGGGAACCCCTCGCCGGCGCGGAAGGCGTTTTGCCGGAAGTGCTCGCGGACGGTATCAACCAAAAAGCCCAGGACGCTATCGGCGACAATATTTTGGAATACCACGGCGAAATGGAAATTTACGAGGAATATAGGGAAGCACTAAAGACGGTGATTACACATGGCGGCTGAGACGCCGAAACGAATCGCGAACATTATTTTAAACGCGCTGAAAGGCGGCGTGGTTCCCCGCGTCGGGTTGGAATACGTCACGGTGGGGCGCGCCCGGGAAATTGAAACGATTTTGCGGGACATAGCCATCATCGAGGAAGGCGGCGCGTCCTTCCGGTTTGTGGTGGGCAAGTACGGCAGCGGGAAAAGTTTTCTGCTGCAAACCATCCGCAACCACGCCTGCGAGCGGGGCTTCGTGGTGGTGGACGCCGACCTTTCCCCGGAGCGGCGTTTCGCCGGAACCAAAGGGCAGGGGCTTGCCACGTACAAAGAATTGATACAGAACATGTCCACCCGTTCAAAGCCCGACGGCGGCGCCTTGCCGCTGATATTGGAAAAATGGATTTCCGGCATACAGTTAAAAGTGCGGGAGGAAACCGGTCAGGCGACAGGCGGCGCGGAAGCGCGTAACGGGGTCGCAAATACCCTCGCGGGTTCCGCAAGCCGGAATTTTGATTCGTTGGTGGAGGAACGCATTTACGCCGTGGCGGGCAAGCTTGAGGGCATGGTCAACGGCTTCGAGTTCGCCAAAGCCGTCGCCGCCTATTACCGCGCCCATGTGGAGGGCGACGGCGCGAAAAAGTCCAACGCGCTCAAGTGGTTCCGGGGCGAATACGTCACGCGCAAAGAGGCGAAAGCCGACCTTGACATCCACCTCACCGTCACCGACGAAAACTGGTACGACTTTTTGAAAATTTTCGCGGCGTTTATGGCGGGGGCGGAGTATCGGGGCATGATCGTGGTGATTGACGAGTTGGTCAACATCTACAAAATCCCCAACTCCGTCACCCGGCAGAACAATTATGAAAAAATCCTGACCCTGTACAACGACGTGCTGCAGGGCAAGGCAAAGCATATCGGCTTCCTCATGGGCGGAACGCCCCAGTGTATCGAGGACAGGTACCGGGGCGTTTACAGTTACGAAGCGCTGCGTTCCCGGCTTGCGGAAGGGCATTTCGCCCAAGACGGGCTGCGGGATTTGTCCGCGCCCATCATCCGGTTGGAAATGCTCACCCAGGAAGAAATGTACGTGTTGGTGGAAAAGCTTCGCGACATGCACGCCAAGCTCTACGAATACGCGCCGTTTTTTACCCACGAGGATTTGCTTTATTTCCTCACCGTGGAATACAACCGCGTGGGGGCGCAAACGCACATCACCCCCCGGGAAATCATCCGGGATTTTATCGAGCTGACCAACATCCTCCACCAGAACCCGGACATAAACATGCGGAGCCTGCTTGCGGGCAACAGCTTCGAACTGGCGAAGGACGGGCTTTCGGAGGAGCAAATCCACAGCGAGTTCGCGGGGTTTGAGATATGACAGCGGACAGGACGGGCGGGCAGTCCGCGTTTGAGCGGTTGGCACCGTTCATACAGGATTTTATTTATCAAAATAACTGGACGGAAATCCGGGGCATACAAATCGCGGCTTGCGGCGTTATTTTCGACACGGACAGCAACCTGCTGCTTTCCTCCGGCACGGCTTCCGGCAAAACCGAAGCGGCGTTCCTTCCCGTGCTGACGGAACTTTACAACCACCCGTCCCGCTCCGTGGGCGTGATGTACATCAGCCCGCTTAAAGCGCTGATTAACGACCAGTTTAAACGGTTGGACCAACTGCTGCTGGAATCGGGAATACCCGTTTGCAAATGGCACGGCGACGCGCCGGTGAAACAAAAAAACGATTTGATTAAAAACCCGCGGGGACTGCTTCAAATCACGCCGGAATCTTTGGAAAGCTTGTTGATTAACAAACGCGGCGCGTGCGTCAATCTTTTCAGCGATTTACGCTTCGTCATAATAGACGAGGTGCATTATTTTATGCGGGATTTGCGCGGCGTGCAGGTGCTTTGCCTGTTGGAACGCATTCAGCGGCTGACGGGGAATAATCCGCGCCGCATCGGGCTTTCCGCCACCCTGGGGGATTTGCGGTCGGCAAAGGACTGGCTGAACACCGGCTCACACCGGGACTGTATCGCGCCGGTAACGGACGAGGGGAAAAAATCCATACGCCTTCACATGCACCGTTTTGTGCGGGAACTGGAGCAGCCGACCGCTATCGCCTTGCCGGAAAAAGCGGTTAACCACGCCGCGAATCCTGACGGGAGCGACGTTCCCGTTTCCGCGTTGGAATCTTACACCGACTCAGGCGACCGCGCCCACTTCGAATATCTTTTCAAAATGACCCTCGATAAAAAGACCATTATCTTCGCCAATTCCCGTGAGGAGTCGGAATTTATCATCACCAACCTGCGGGAGGTGGCGCTAAAGCACAAAGCGCCGGACGTGTACCGCGTGCACCACGGGAACGTTTCCGCGTTGCTGCGGGAGCAGACCGAGGACGAAATGAAAGCTTCCGAGGAAAAAATCGTCACCAGCGCCACCGTCACGTTGGAACTCGGCATCGACATCGGCTCCCTTGACCAGGCGGTGCAGGTAGGCGCACCCGCCACGGTTTCCAGTTTCGCGCAGCGGATTGGCCGCTGCGGGCGGAGGGGGCAGATACCGCAATTATTATTCACCTTTATAGAGAGCATCGACACCGCCGCCACCGACGCGTTGGGCCCCATCAACTGGGAATTTCTGCGGGCGATCGCCATTATCGAGCTGTACACAAAAGAAAAATGGCTGGAGCCTATGTACGCGCACAGGCATCCCTACGCGCTGCTGTACCACCAGACCATGAGCTTTTTGAAAAGCGGCGGCGAGCACACCGCCGCGGAGCTTGCCCAATTTATCCTTACCCTGGCGCCCTTTAAGCATATTTCACAGGAAGATTATAAAACCCTGCTGACCCATCTCATAGAGATTGAGCATTTGCAAAAGACCGAAAACGGCGGGCTGATTATCGGGCGCGCCGGGGAGCGTATCGTCAACCATTTCCATTTTTACACGGTGTTTATCGTTCCCGAGTATTACTTGGTAAAGGAAGAAAACCGCGCCATCGGCACAGTGGACAAAATCTTCCCGCCGGGGATACGTTTCTCACTGGCGGGCATCACTTGGGAAACCGTGGACGTAAACACCAGGGCGAAAGTGATTTTCGTAAAACGCGTGCCGGGCATTTCGGTGGTGGACTGGGACGTGGATTTCGACGCGGAACTGCACACGGTACTGGTGCGAAAGATGCGGGAAATTTTATTGACCGACAACGTATACCCTTACATGAGCGAAAGCTGCTCGGAACGCCTGCGGGAACTCCAATACCTTACCCGCAACAGCGGGATTTTGGAAAAAACCGTGACGCAACTTTCCGAAAAAAAGTTCGCGATTTTCCCGTGGATAGGCACGCGCCCACTTTTTACGCTGCATTACGCGCTGCTGCAAAAGAAAGTAAAAAGCCGTATGCCCTGGCGCACCTGCGTTTATTTGGAGGTGTATTTCGACGGGGAGCCGTGGGAACTGGAAGAAATCATACGGGAGATCGTATCGGCGGGGATTGACGTGAACGCGCTCCCGCTGCCCGCGGACGCGAGGGTGCGGTCGAAGTACAACGAGTATATCCCGCCCGCGCTGCTCAGGAAGCAGTACGCGGAGGACTTTCTGGATTACGAGGGGCTGAGGGAAGATGTGCGGGGGAATATGTTTTCCGATTCATTTTCTTTCTCTCCGCGTATATATTAAAGAATGAAATAAATTTCCGAAAGGGTTGATTAAACATGCGCGGAGGACACCACGGGGGATTTCACGGAGGGCATCACGGACACCACGGACATCATGGGCACCACAGGGGATTTGGGCACGGCGGGTTTTTCCGCCCGCGGCACCATCACCATCATCACGGTTGCGGCTGCCTTACGCTTGTGATCGGCGCGCTGTCGCTTGGGGCGATGCTGATGGCGTTTTTGCTGTGAAAATATAAAAAACTACGGGCGAAATAAAATGGGATTGGCAAGCGAGTGTTAACGCACTCGTTTTTTCTGCGAATAACTGCGTAGCGCGGAACGGTTGAACCTGCCCGTCAGAATTTGTATAATCCTATAAATCTCTGGCACATCAGAAAGGTCTTATCCATGCGCGCGCTTTCCCTTCTCACCGATTTTTATGAACTCACCATGATGCAGGCGTATTTTCACGCGGAGCGGCACGAAGGTCGCAAGCAGTCCGCCGTTTTTGACATGTTCTACCGGGAAAACCCGGACGGCAACGGTTACGCCATTGCCGCGGGGCTTGCGCAGGCGGTGGACTATATTAAGAATTTGCGTTTCTCCGGCGAGGATATCGCGTACCTGCGTTCCACGAATACGTTCACGGAAGAATTTCTGGATTATCTTACCCGTTTCAAATTCACCGGGGATATCAGCGCGGTGCCGGAGGGCACGGTGGTGTTCCCAAACGAGCCGCTGCTTACGGTGAAAGCGCCAGTGACGGAAGCGCAGGTTATTGAGACCGCGATGCTTAACATCATCAATCACCAAAGCTTAATCGCCACAAAAGCCGCCCGTATCGTGCTTGCGGCGCGGGGCGACTCCGTGTTGGAATTCGGTCTGCGCCGGGCGCAGGGGCCGGACGCGGGCATATACGGCGCGCGCGCCGCGGTGATAGGCGGCTGCAACGCCACCAGTAACGTACTTGCCGGGCGGCTGTTTAATATTCCCGTGCGGGGAACCCACGCCCACAGTTGGGTCATGAGCTTCGGCGACGAGTTGGAAGCTTTCCGCCGTTACGCGGAACTGTACCCGCAGGCGTGCATTTTGTTGGCGGACACTTATGACACGCTGAAGTCCGGCGTGCCCAACGCCATAAAAGTTTTTGGCGAAATGAAGGCGAAGGGTATACCGCTGACAAATTACGGAATACGCCTCGACAGCGGAGACCTGGCGTACCTTTCCAAGAAAGCGCGGCGGATGCTCGACGCCGCGGGCTTCACCGGCGCGGTGGTCAGCGCGTCAAGCGACTTGGACGAGCATTTGATTGCCGATTTAAAATTGCAGGGGGCGGCGATTACCACCTGGGGCGTGGGCACCAACCTGATTACCTCGCGGGATTACCCCGCGTTCGGCGGCGTGTACAAAATGGTTTCAGTGTCTACCAACGGCGGGCCGTGGCAGCCGAAGATCAAGCTTTCCGAGAACCCCGTTAAAATCACCAACCCGGGGGAAAAGAAAATTTTCAGGCTGTACGACGGGGCTACGGGGAAAATCAAGGCGGATTTAATCGCGTTGGCGGACGAAGCCCTTGACAACAGCACCAATTTAACCATCTTCGACCCCCTTGCCACATGGAAGCGCATGACGCTTAAAGCAAAAACCTTCAATGTGCGCGAGCTGCTCGAGCCGGTTTTTGTAAAGGGCGAATGCGTTTATCCGGAACGGGCGGTAACGGACATACGCGCCTATTCGGCGGCGGAGCAGAACACGCTTTGGGACGAGCACCGGCGGCTGACCAACCCGCACCCCGTTCCGGTGGATTTGTCCCAACGGCTGTATGATTTAAAACAGGATTTGATCGCGGAAATCAGGGGAACAAAGTAAACGCGTTTTTATAAAACAGGAGGGCTGTGTATGAGCGTTTTATCGGAACTCAAGCGGGCGCTTGAAACCCAAAAAGGCTTCCATTTAAAAATGGTCATCGGGGTGGACGGCTTCGTAGACGAGATTCTGCACATCGTGGACAAACGGCACGACGTCAACCGCTTCACCCGCGTCGAGACCATCGCGGCGCTTGGCGAGCGCGTCAGCCGCGCGTCGGGGCTTGGCACCAACATTGAGTTGGTAACGGTACAGACGAAACTCGGCGGCAACGGGCCGATATTTGCCAACGCGCTGATAGAATACGGCGTGAGGCTTACTTATTTCGGCTCTATCGGAAAGCCGGAAATTCACCCCGTTTTTAAGCCGATGGCGGAAAAGGCGGAAGCCGTTTACAGCATCTGCAACCCGGCGCTGACCGACGCGTTGGAGTTTTCCGACGGGAAGCTGATGCTCGGCAAGCATTACGCCCTGCGGGAAATCACCTGGGAAAATTGCTTAAAAGTAATGGGCGGCGCGGAAAATATCGCACGGCTTGCCGAAGGCTGCGATTTGTTCGGCATGGAAAACTGGACGATGGTTCCCAACATGAGTTCCCTGTGGGAAGGCATGATACGGGACGTGTTCCCGCTGATGAAAGCCGGCGGGGAAAAAGGCCTGGCGTTCTTCGACCTCGCCGACCCGGAAAAGCGCACCAAAGACGACATACGCCACGCGATGGAACTCATCAGCCGTTTCGGGGAAAAGTTCCGCCCCATACTGGGGCTTAACGAAAAAGAATTATATGAGATTGCGGAGGTGCTCGGGGTTTCCGTGAACGGAGCCGCCTCGCCGGAGGAAAAGCTTCGCGGCGCGGTGGTGGATACCTATAAAAAACTCAATATTTACTGCCTGGTGGTTCACCCCACCAAGGAAGCGGCATGTTGTGTCAACGGGGAATACTTCCGCGTGGACGGTCCCTTCTGCGCGAAACCGGTGCTGACCACCGGCGCGGGGGATAATTTTAACGCGGGCTTCTGCCTGGGGCAGGCGTTGGGGTTGGACCCGGCCTCCGCGCTGACGTTGGGCGTTTCCACGTCCGGTTTTTATGTGCGCAACGGAAAGAGCCCGACCTACGAAGATGTGATTAATTTTGTGGGGCAGTGGGACGAGGGGAAGTTGGCGTAAAAAGTAGTTGACTAAGAAGCGCCCTAGGGCGTGTCTTAAAAATAAATAATGCGCAAAAGCATAAGACATGGCATAATTCCCCAAACACATAGGGGAGAGGAAACAAATGCAAAAGCGCCACGAAATCAGCGACAACGACTGGGATAGGATTCGCGACAAGTTACCGCCTGAAAACACAGGC
>JAISWA010000073.1 GCA_031271275.1 Clostridiales bacterium
CACCCGGACGTGCTCGCGTTCGCCAAAGATAAAATTTTACTGACTAACGACCCCCGGGAAGCGGCGGAAGGCGCGGACGCGGTGTTTACGGACGTATGGGCAAGCATGGGGCAGGAAGAAGAAGCCGCCGCGCGGATGAAAGCCTTCGAGGGCTTCCAAGTCAACGGCGCGTTGATGGCGTTGGCGGCGGAGGGCGCGATTGTGCAGCACTGCCTGCCCGCCCACCGGGGTGAGGAAATCACGGCGGAGGTTTTCGCCAAACACGCGAAGGAAATTTACGACGAAGCCGAAAACCGGCTGCACGTACAAAAGGCGGTCATGGCGATTGTGATGGGCGGGGCGTAAATTACTTTACCGCTTCAAACGCTTCGTCAAGGTCAGAGAGAATATCGTCTATATGCTCTGTTCCGATGGAAAGCCGTATCGTGTTCGGCTGAATGCCGCTGTCGGCAAGCTCGCTTTCGTTCATCTGGGAATGGGTGGTGGACGCGGGGTGGATAACGAGGCTTTTTACGTCAGCCACATTGGCAAGCAGGGAAAACAGCTCAAGGCTGTCAATGAACTTCTTCGCCGTTTCAGCGGTTCCTTTAATCTCGAACGTGAATATGGAACCCGCCCCCGTTGGAAAATACTTTTTATACGCCGCGTGGTCGGGATGGCTTTCAAGCGCGGGGTGGTTTACTTTTTCCACAAGGGGATGGCCCGCTCAGTAATCGATAACTTTCAGCGTATTTGAAACGTGCCGTTCCACTCTCAGCGACAACGTTTCAAGCCCCTGCAGGTATAAAAATGAATGGAACGGGCTGAGCGTGGAACCGGTATCCCTCATCAGCGTCGTGCGGATTTTAATAATGTACGCTAAGTTCCCGGCCGCTTCCGTAAAAACAACGCCGTGATAGCTTGGGTTGGGCTTTGAAAGGCCGGGAAATTTTTCATTCCGCGCCCAGTCAAAATTACCGCTGTCCACAATAACGCCGCCGATAACCGTTCCGTGACCGCCGATAAATTTTGTCGCGCTGTGCAGTACGACATCGGCGCCATGCTCAATGGGGCGCAGGTTATAAGGCGTGGCGAAGGTATTGTCCACGATTAGCGGAATACCGTTTTTGTGAGCGATATCCGCGACTTCCCTGATGTCAATTACACCGCTGTTGGGGTTCCCAAGCGTCTCAAAAAAGATTGCTTTCGTGTTATCTTTTATCGCCTTTTCAAAATTTTCAGGCGCGCTCCCGTCAACGAAAGCGGTTTCAATCCCGAAATCTTTGAAAGTATTCGCGAACAGGTTGTACGTGCCGCCGTAAACGGTTTTTGATGAAACGATATGGTCGCCCGACTTCGCTATGTTCTGTATGGCGTAGGTAATAGCCGCCGAACCGGAGGACGTCGCCAACGCCGCCGCGCCGCCTTCTAACGCGGCTATCCGCCGTTCAAAAATATCGGAAGTCGGATTCATCAAACGGGTGTAGATGTTCCCCGTTTCCGTTAACCCAAAACGCCCCGCCGCTTGCTCGCAGTCTTTGAAAACATAGGAAGTGGTGGCGTAAATGGGTACCGCCCTTGAATCGGTGACGCTGTCGGGCGCTTCCTGCCCGACATGAAGCTGCAGGGTTTCAAACTTAAATTTGCGGTTCTTTCTCATAATGAGTCCTCCTTTACCACAGGGAAACGTCGTGAAAATATTACCTCACCCTCGACATAATATCAAAAAGGAAGTTATTCTCCAAAAACCATCCCGCCGCGACGGAGCTTTCCAACATATCGCGCGCTTCCGGATAAGACGGACCGGCGAAAAACATATTGGCAAGCGCAAGCCCCACCCACACGAGGACGACCCCGATTATCAGCCCCGCGGCGAGCCCGCCCACGCGGTTGATTAAGTTGATGACCGGAAGCCGCGCCACGGTATCCAATACGCCGCCAATCAGCTTCATCAATATCATCACGAGGCAAAAAACCAGTATCATCGCGAGTATCTGCAGCAGCACGTTGGCGATAAACCCTCCCACATATTCCTCTAAAGAGCGCACGCCGAGCATTTCGTACACGTCGGGGGTATTGAACCGTTCCAACGGCCCGCGCAGCATTTCCGGGATGTTTTCGAGCAGCCCGGCAAGACCGGTCGTCTCCGCCGCGTCGGCTACCTTCCCCTCCACCAGCGGCCTAAGGTCGAGCAGCTTAATAAAATATTCCTTCATGCCGTCAAACAGCGGCGTGCTCCGCAGCCAGCTCCCCACGCGCGGATAGAACAAATACGTCAGCCATATGGAAATAAAAAACGAACACAGATTAAAAACCGTACGAACCAAGCCGCGCAGGTAACCGCTGAACGCGCAGGCAATGATAATTACAAGAATACCCATATCAAACCAGTTTAACACTTCATATCAATCCTTTTCCTGGATAAAACCTTCCGAAGCCGTTTCCGTCGCTTTCACCCGCTCGTGCCTCATCACGGTGGCGCGAGCGCCCCCCGCCATCAGCACCGTGTTTGTATCGCCGAGGAACAAAAACCCGCGGGTGTCTTGTAAACTGATATATTCCC